>JAVXKN010000059.1:0-8297 GCA_036647315.1 Oscillospiraceae bacterium
CTCAGAGCGGTTTGGCTACTTCCGTGAAATCCCCAACGACGGCAATTTAACTGCCACCTATTCTCTGGGCCGGCTCTTCGCGTTTTGCGACGAGAGTGCCATTATGGGCGCGGGCCTTTTGCGGCTCATCGACCTTGGCTGTCTGGCCCCTGTCTCCGAGGAGGAGACGGGCTTTTTTGGCAAAACCAAGGAGACCATCAGCCTCCGTCTGGCGGGGAGCAATCACGCCACCATGGACGAGTTTGACGAATATCTGTACAGCGTCCTAGAGGCCGCGGCAGGGCCGGACGGCGTGCTCCAAGAGCGGGAATTGGAGAAATTTGCGGAAAAGAACGACACCCTACTGCGGAATTACATTCGCAAGTGTGAAGAGGCGGGCCGTGCCTATCTGACGAGAAAAGATGCGTTTACCCGCTGGTCCAGCCCCTCAAAGCTGCAATATCTGACGGAAAGCGGAGAGCAGGAACTGGGTGAGTTGATGGGCTTTAAGCGGTATTTGGAGGACTTCTCCCTCATTGATGAGCGGGGTGTCCAAGAGATGCCCATCTGGCGGGAAATGCTGTCCTACGCCATGCTTTTTGGCATTGCGGACAGAGTGTCCGCCCAGTTGGCGGAGCTGTACCCCAGCATGTTGCCGGAGCTCACCATCTACAACCAGCGGATTTACGCCGCAGGCTCTTATCAGATGCTCCTCTACCACAATATGAGAAATGCCGAAATGGAGCGGGCGCAAAAGCAGCGCAGTGGCGGCAGTGGCGGGTTCGCCTCCATGGGCGGCGGCGGTGGCTCCATGGGCGGCGGCAGTGGCGGCGGCTCACGATAACCGTTTTGCAAAGTAACGCAGAAAAAGCGGCTGTGGAACACTTCCACAGCCGCTTTCTGAAAGACAAAGGAGTATAAAATATGGAACAAGAACGCTGGCGGGATAAGCACTACGCCTGTTATCAAAACCGTGAGTGCGAGTATTACCCCTGCCATAAGGGCATCCCGGAGGAGCAGTTTAGCTGTCTTTTTTGTTACTGCCCACTCTACGCCCTAGGTGACCGCTGTGGCGGTGACTTTACCTACACCCAAAAGGGCACCAAAAACTGCAGCGGCTGCACCGTCCCCCACAAAAAGGACAACTACGGGCGCATTACCGCCCGCTTTCAGGACTTGGCGGCACTGGCCGCAAGGGGAGAGGGGCAGGAGTAAAAGCGGCTGTTCCGCTTAATCGTTGACAGCGAGGGTCGCCAGTAGCTTTTCGGCAGCGTCACGGGGGAAACCTGCCCCCTGCTGATGCTGGAGAAAATCCTCCAGCAGTGCCCGGGTGTTGCCGCTCTGGGGCAGCATATAGCCCGCCTCACGGGCCAAATCCTCCGCCATAATGCGGTTGGACTTGCGGACGGCGGCGGCAAGCCGACCCTCCAGACCGGCGGCGATGTTCTCCTGCTGTGCCTTGCTACGCTTGAGACTGTTCAGCGCGGCAATGACGCTTTGAGCGTGCTCCTGCTGGGCGGGCAGCGTTTTGGGCACCATGGAGATGGCCCCGGAGGGGCAGGCGGCGGCGCATACGCCGCAACCAATGCACCGGCTCACGTCAATGATGCTGTTCTCGGTATCGGTGGCACCGGTGGGGCAGACGTAGAGACAGAGGCAGTCCTTTGTGCACAGACGAATGGTTCTCACTGCATAGGTTTCAGACATGTTGCGCACCCCCCTCGATTTTTTCAAATTTCCAACTGGGCACCTTGCAGACCGGGCAAATCTCCGGCGGATTGCCTCCAATGTAGACAAAGCCGCAGATGGTGCAGACGTAGACATTGGTGTTTTTCAGCATGGCCTCGCCCTCCTCCGCATAGCGGGTGAGGAGAGAATTGAGGATCCGCGTGACCTTCTCGCTCCAAACCAGTGACCGCAGTGCGCCCCGGTCTTTCGCCTCGCCGGCAACGGCGTTGGCACGGGGAAAGCCGGAGGACAAATCCTGCTCCACCAGTGCTAAAAGCTGCTGGATATCGGGGTTTTCCGCAGGCGGGTTGGCGGCACGAAAATACTCCGCCAGCTGGGTAAAGAGGGCGGCGTTGTCGGGCTGATACTGCTTTTCACAGCCCCGCGCCAAATTGGAGCACAGTGCGGAGAGCTCCAAGGGGGAGAGCTGGGTCATGTCGTCCGTTTTTTCCATGACAGCGACAGGGACTGCGACAGGCACGGGGGCACCTTGCTCCACGAACTGCTCCTTGCTGGCCCCGCAGATAGGGCAGGTCCAGTTGGGGGGCAAGGCCTCCCATTTGGTGCCGGCGGGGATGCCCGCCTCCGGCATGCCTGTGGCCTCGTCGTAGACGTAGCCGCAGATGGTGCATACATATTTTTTCATCAAAAAACCTCCTTCAAATTTGGTTTCTACCTGTATTATAATCGCAGAATAGATGTAAGACTGTGACTTAGTCACATAATGAGAATGATTCTCAATTAACTCATATAATCATCAAAGGGTGCGCCCGCAGTGTTTTTTGCAGTGGTGTCCGCAGCCCCGCTGTTCCGCGTCGCCGTCGCAGAGGATATAGTCGCCGCCGGCGATGTTCAGCTCTTTGCCGTCCACCAGACATTCCGCCAGCTTCACCCGCGCGCTGTTGTAGATGGCCTGGGCGGTGGTGCGGGCCACATTCATCCGCAGGGCGCACTGCTCCTGGGTCATGCCCTCCAAATCAATGAGCCGAACGCTCTCGAACTCGTCCAAAGTCATGACAATAATTTGGCGGACAGGGTTGCCCCCCTTGGGACCAAAGCTTTGACAGTTGGGCAGGGCGCAGATGCGCCGCCGTTTACAGGGTCTGGACAAACCATCGCCTCCCTCATAATAAATGGCATATGCCAATATGAACATTCTACATGATTTTAGGCCGTTGTCAATGAAAATTCCAAAACTCAGAGAAAAAGTCGCCCTCCCATTTGGGAAGGCGACTTTTGTGAAAAGGGGGAGGGAAGCTATCGCTGATTAGCCCTGCTTCATAGAGGCGATAATGCTGTCCGCCAGCGCGTCCAAGGCGGGGGCATTGTCGTTATTCATGGAGGACATGAGGGAGAGCTTTTCGTCCAGGACGGTCATGTCCTTCAGCTCATTTTCAATGAATTCCTGCATGAGACTGCCGGATTTCACCGCCCAAGAGCCGTTCTCGATGATGCCAAAAGTCCGGTTCTGGAGGTTCAATGCCTTCATATCCATCAGATAGTTATGCATCACCGGGTAAATGCCCAGATTGTAGGTGACGGAGGCCAGCACCACATGGGAGAGGCGGAAGGTTTCGGAAATCAGCTGGGAGACGTGGGTGTTGGACACGTCGTACATCACCACGTTGGTCATGCCCTTGTCGCAGAGCTTGCAGGCCAGCGCGGAGGCGGCGGCCTCGGTGTTGCCGTACATGGAGGCGTAGGCAATCATGACCCCCTGCTCCTCCGGCTCGTACCGGCTCCACTTGTCGTATTTGTCGATGAAGTACATCAGGTCAGACCGCCACACCGGGCCGTGGAGGGGGCAGATGTACTTAATCTGGTCCAAAATCCCGCCGGCTTTTTTCAGCAGGACCTGGACGTGGGGGCCGTATTTTCCCACGATGTTGGTGAGGTACCGCCGTGCGTCGTCAATCCAGTCACGGTCGAAGTTTACCTCGTCGTTAAACAGTTTGCCGTCCAGCGCGCCGAAGGTGCCGAAAGCATCGGCGGAAAAGAGAACGCCGTTGGTCACGTCGAAAGTGACCATGGCCTCCGGCCAGTGGACCATGGGGGCAAAGACGAAGGTGACGGTGTGTTTCCCAAAACAGCGGGTGTCACCCTCCACCACGGTTTCCAGCTTGTGTCCGTCAATGTCAAAGCCAAACTGCCGCATGAGCATAAAGGCTTTTTCGGTGGAAATCACCTTCACCTTGGGGTACCGCAGCAAAATTTCTTCAATGGACGCGCCGTGGTCCGGCTCCATGTGGTTGATGACTAAAACGTCCAGCGGGCGGCCGTCCAGAACGTGCTCCACGTTCTCCAAAAACTGGCGGCAGGCGGACCAGTCCACGGTGTCAAACAGGACGGTTTCCTTGTCCATCAGCAGATAGGAGTTATAGGATACGCCACGGGGAATGGGGTGGATATTCTCAAACAGGGCCAGGCGGTGGTCGTTGGCCCCTACCCAGTAGAGGTCTTCTGTCACATTTCTCACGCAGTACATCGTCTATTCCTCCTTCTAAGCTTCAATAAAGTTCAGTTTTTCTTCGCCGCAGTCGGGGCAAATCCACTCCTCGGGGAGCTTCTCAAACAGGGTGCCCTCTGGGATTTCGCCCTCCGGGTCGCCCAATGCCGGGTTATACTCGTAGCCGCAGCCGCTGCAGATGTAGGTCTTGCCAATGGGGGATGCCTTGGGGGGCTTTGCCCGCTTCATTTTCTTCATGGGGGGTGCCTCGTGCTTCTGCTCGCCGTTATCCAGCGCGGCGGTGAGGAGGGGGAGAATTTCCATCAGGTCGCCCACAATGCCGTAGTCGCAGTTTTTGAAAATGGGTGCGTTGCCGTTTTTGTTAATCGCCACAATGGTTGCCGCGTCCTTAATGCCCTTGAGATGCTGGCCCGCGCCGGAGATGCCGCAGGCGATGTACAGGTTGCCGCCGAACTTCTGGCCGGACATCCCCACATAGCGGTTGAGGGGCACATACTTGAGGGTTTCTGCCACGGGACGGGAGGAGCCCACGGCAGCACCGGCTTGCACCGCCAGCTTTTCGATGAGCTTCATGTTCTTCTGGTCGCCAATGCCCTTGCCGGCGGAAACTACCCGCTCTGCCTGGGTGATGGGGGTCATGGGGTCGATGCCCACGGTGAAGTCGTAGCCGTCCTTTTTGAGGTTTTCCACCAGTGCCGCCACACGTTCCTTGGCACTGCCTTCCTTGAGAATCATCTTTTTGCGGACGCCGGTAATGGGCCCGGGCTTTTTCGCCGCCTTACCCGCCGCGGGCTTTGCCATTTTGCCGATGATGTGGGAGGCGATGACCACCCGCTGAATTTCGTTGGTGCCCTCATAAATGGTGGTGATTTTCGCGTCACGGTAAGCCCGCTCCACGTCCATGCCCTTGAGGTATCCGCTGCCGCCGAAAATCTGCAGCGCGTCGTTGGTGATTTCCAAGGACACGTCGGAGGCATACTGCTTTGCCATTGCCGCCTCCATGCCGTAGGACTCGTGGTGCTCCTTTAATTCCGCGGCACTGTAAATGAGCAGACGGGCGCAGCGAAGCTTGGTAGCCATATCCGCCAATTTGAAGGAAATAATCTGCTGCTGGGCAATGGGCATCCCGAACTGAATCCGCTCTTTGGCATATTCCAGCGCGTTTTCGTAGGCACCCTGTGCGATGCCCAAGGCCTGAGAGGCGATGCCGATACGCCCGCCGTCCAAGGTTGCCATGGCGATTTTGAAGCCCTCGCCCTCTTTGCCTAAAAGGTTCTCCTTGGGGACCTTTACGTCGTTAAACACCAGCTCTGCGGTGGAGGAGGAGCGGATGCCCATCTTGTCGTAGTGGTCGCCAAAGGTGAAGCCCTCAAAGGATTTCTCCACGATAAAGGCGGAGATGCCGCGCACGCCAATATCGGGGGTGGTGACGGCAAAGACAACGTAGGTCTCCGCCTTGTCGGCGTTGGTGATGAAGATTTTACCGCCGTTTAAGAGGTAATAGTCGCCCACCAGCTCCGCGGTAGTCTCGGTGCCGCCGGCATCAGACCCGGCATTGGGCTCGGTGAGACCGAAGGCACCCAGCTTTTTGCCCTGTGCCAGAGGCACTAAGTATTTCTGCTTCTGGGCCTCGGTGCCGTAGTTGAAGATAGGCCAAGAGCCTAGGGACACATGGGCGGAGAGAATGACCCCGGTGCCGCCGTCCACCCGGGAGAGCTCCTCCACGGCGATGGCGTAGCTTAAAATATCAGAGCCGGCCCCGCCGTATTCTTTGGGGAAGGGCAGACCCAGAATCCCCATTTCGCCCAGCTTTTGCACGGCCTCCGTGGGAAATTCATTCTGCTGATCCAGCATAAATGCGATGGGTTTGACCTCCGCCTCCGCGAATGCTCTTACCTTGGCGCGGAGAGCCTCATGTTCTGCCGATGTGGTGAACTGCATGACGATTCCTCCTTCTTATATTGGACAATTTTTATCCACTTTCTTTTCTGGAAAAGCACACCGACAAACAATGTGTGGTGTGCGTCTCTGTAAAACGGGAAAATACAGCAGGAAACCGGCAAAATGTACGGAATATCTCCCTGTTGCCAGATCTCCTTTTGGTAAATATAACATACTGGACAAAAATTGTCAACATTAAAATTGAAAATGTTTCGCGCTTTGTTGGTGTCTGTGTGGGGCGGAAAGGGGAGCAACAAAAAAACAGGACTTTTTCCGCTGAAATTTGGCTGTTTCTCCGCAGAAAGCTCTATACAAATGAGGTAAATTATGCTATGCTAATCACAATCAAAAGGGCCATTTACAGCGTGAGACGTGAACAAACCGGGGAAAAAGGAAGGGTGCAACATTATGGGATATTCAAAAGAGGACATTATCCGCATTGTGAAGGAGGAGCATATTGAGTTTATCCGCCTTCAATTCACTGACATTTTCGGTCAGCTGAAAAACGTGGCAATCACCGCCTCCCAGATTGAAAAAGCGGTGAATAACCAGATGATGTTCGACGGTTCCTCCGTGGAGGGCTTCGTCCGCATCGACGAGTCCGACCAGTGCCTGTACCCCGATTTGGACACCTTTGCGATTTTCCCCTGGCACGGTGCTCACGGCAAGGTAGCCCGGCTCATCTGCGATATTTATAACACCGACGGCACCCCCTTTGTGGGCGATCCCCGTGGTGTCCTCCGCCGTCAGTTAAAGCGGGCGGAAAAAATGGGCTACACCGACTTCAACGTGGGGCCGGAGTGCGAATTCTTCCTCTTTGAGACCGATGAAAACGGCAAACCCACCACCAAAACCAACGACGAGGCGGGATATTTTGACTTAGGGCCCCAGGACCCCGGCGAGGTGACTCGCCGTGAAATCTGCCTGGCGTTGGAGGACATGGGCTTCGAGATTGAGGCCTCTCACCACGAGGGTGCCCCCGGCCAGCACGAGATTGACTTCAAATACACCGACGCGCTCCGTGCCGCCGACAATATCATGACCTTCAAGCTGGCGGTGAAGCACATCGCCAACCGCAGCGGCCTCCACGCCACCTTCATGCCCAAGCCCACCTTCGGGGTGGCGGGCTCCGGGATGCACACCAATATGTCCCTCTTTAAGGGCGACAAAAACATCTTCGATGACCCCAAGGGCGACCGTGGACTCTCCGTAGAGGCCTATCAGTACATTGCAGGCCTTTTGGCCCATGTGCAGAACTTCTCCGCCATCACAAACCCCCTCGTAAACTCCTATAAACGTCTGGTCCCCGGCTACGAGGCCCCCTGCTATATGGCGTGGTCCGCCTCCAACCGCTCCGCCTTGGTGCGGATTCCCGCCTCCCGCGGCAAGGCCACGAGAGTGGAGCTCCGCAGCCCAGATTCCGCCTGTAACCCCTATCTGGCGCTGGCGGTGTGTCTTGCCGCCGGTCTGGACGGCATCGAGAAAAAGATGACCCCCCCGGCGGAAATTACGGAGAACATCTACGAGATGACCCCGGAACGCCGCATGGCGCAGGGGATTGAAAATCTCCCCGGCTCCTTAGAAGAGGCGGTAGTGAAGCTGGAGAACGACCCCCTGATTTTAGAGGCACTGGGCGGCCATGTCTCCTCCAACTTCATCGAGGGCAAGAAAAAAGAGTGGGAAGAATACCGCACCCGCGTCTCCTCCTGGGAGCGGGAGAAATACATTATGAACTACTAAACAGCATAATATAGTAGGGCAGAGGGCGTTAAAATCCTCTGCTCAACTTTTTAGGAGGTCGTGTAATGCACTTTACAAAGATGCAGGGTCTGGGCAATGACTACGTCTATCTGGATTGCACAGAGTCCGTGCCGGAAAATTTACCCGAACTGGCGAAAAAGGTTTCAAACCGCGACTATTCCATCGGTTCGGATGGGCTGATTTGCATCTGCGCGTCCTATGTGGCAGATTTCAGAATGCGAATGTTCAACGCCGACGGCTCCGAGGGCGAGATGTGCGGCAACGGAATTCGCTGTGTGGGCAAATTTGTCTATGACAAAGGGCTGACCCGCCATAAAACCATCACCGTGGAGACTGGGGCAGGTATCAAAATGCTGATGCTCCATGTGGTGGACGGCAGTGTCCAATCCGTTACGGTGGATATGGGAAAGCCCGTTACAAC
>JAVXKN010000060.1:0-8248 GCA_036647315.1 Oscillospiraceae bacterium
ATAGAGGAGATTTGATGATGAAGCTTTACAATTCGCTGTCCCGCCAAAAAGAGGAATTTGTCCCCAATGTCCCCGGCAAAGTCGCCATGTACACCTGTGGCCCCACGGTCTACCACTTCGCCCACATCGGCAATCTCCGCAGTTATCTGATGGAGGATGTTTTGGAAAAATTCCTCCGGTACGACGGCTACGACGTGAAGCGTGTTATGAACATCACCGACGTGGGGCATTTAACCTCCGACGCGGACAGCGGCGAGGATAAAATGCTGAAAGGTGCCAAGCGGGAGCACAAAACCGTCCTAGAAATCGCCCAGTTTTACACCGATGCCTTTTTCTCCGACTGCGAGAAGCTGAACATCAAATACCCCGACGTGGTAGAGCCCGCCACCCACTGCGTCCCCGATTATATCGGCATTATCACCCGGCTGCTGGAAAACGGCCACGCCTATCAGGCCGGCGGCAACGTGTACTTCGACACCTCTACCTTAAAGCAGTATTACGTCTTCAACGACCACGAGGAGGACGATTTGGCGGTGGGTGTCCGTGAGGGCGTGGAGGAGGACGAGAATAAGCGGAACAAGGCGGACTTCGTCCTGTGGTTTACCAAGTCCAAGTTCGACGGTCAAGAGCTGAAGTGGCAGTCCCCCTGGGGGGAGGGCTACCCCGGCTGGCACATCGAGTGCTCCGGCATCTCCATGAAGCATTTGGGGGACTATCTGGACATTCACTGCGGCGGCATCGACAACGCCTTCCCCCACCACACCAACGAAATCGCCCAGTCCGAGGCCTATTTGGGCCACAAGTGGTGCAATTACTGGATGCACGTCCACCATCTGAACAGTGCCACCGGGAAAATGTCCAAATCCAAGGGGGAATTTCTCACTGTCTCCCTGTTGGAGGAAAAAGGCTACGACCCCATGGTCTACCGCCTGTTCTGCCTCCAATCCCACTACCGCAACACCCAAGTTTTCTCCTACGAAAACTTAGATAACACCGCCGCCGCCTACGAAAAACTGCTTTCTCGTATCGGGAGCCTAAACCCCGTAGACACCGACCCGCTGGACGAAAAAGTCGTGGAAACCCGCCGTGCCGCCTTCAAGGAGGCACTGGGGAACGATTTAAGCACCTCTCTCGCGGTCACCGCCCTCTACGACGTCCTGAAAGAGGACTGCAACGACAAAACCAAAGTCTACCTGTTGGAGGACTTCGACAAAGTCCTGTCCCTCAACCTGATTGAAGGCGCAAAAAAGCGGAAAACCGCCCAAAACGCGCCTGTTGAGGTGGATGCAGAGATTGACGGTCTGGTCGCCGCCCGCACCGCCGCCAAGGCGGCAAAAAACTGGGCGGAGGCGGACAGAATCCGTGACCAGTTAAAGGATATGGGCATCGAGCTGATGGACAGCAAAGACGGGGTCACTTGGAAAAAGATTTAATAGCCTAACAAGACGCGCCCACCGAGAAAATGATCTCGGTGGGCGCGTTTTTTGATAGTTTATGCGTCTGCCAGCCCCGCCAGCGCGCTTTCCGCCAGTAACGCCGCTCCCATGGGGAGGGCGCGGTCGTCGGTTGTAAACTGGGGGCTGTGCCAGCAGGGGTTCTGCACCCCCGCCTTGCCGGTGCCCAGCCAGTAGAAAAAGGAGGGGACGGTTTCTCCCAATACTGAGAAGTCCTCGCTGCCCAAATCAGGCCGAGGGGTGACGGCCTCCAGCCCCGCCTGTTCCGCCGCCAGCCGTGCCAGTGCAGCCAGTTCGGGGCGATTGTAGGTGACAGGCACCTGGGGGATAAAGCGCACCTCTGCGGTGCAGCCGTAGCCGGCGGCAGTAGACTGGGACAGGGTTTCAATGCGCCCCAGTGCCATGTCCAGCAGGGCGGGGTTGTGGGCGCGGACGCTCCCCGTGAGGGTTAATAGGTCGGGGGCGAAGTTTTCCGCCGTGCCGCTGCAGATGGAGCAGACGGCGCAGACCAACGCCTCCAAGGGGTCCGCGTTGCGGCTGACGATGGTTTGAATCCCGCTCACCAGTGCCGCCCCCGCCACGATGACATCCACGCACTTGTGGGGGGAACCGCCGTGACCGGTCACGCCGTGGAGCGTCACTTCAAAATTGGTTTTTCCCGCCATAATGGGCCCTTCCAGCACCGCCACCTGCCCCACAGGCAGTTCCGGCCGGTTGTGAAGCCCAAAAAGGCACTGGGGTTTTGCGGGCAGTTTGTCCCACAGTCCATGTGCCACCATGGTCGCCGCCCCCTGTGTCACTTCCTCCGACGGCTGAAAGAGAAAGACAACGCTGCCATGGAGGGACTGTCTCATGTCCGTCAGCAGTCGCGCCGCCCCGAAAAGGCAGGCGGTGTGAAAATCGTGACCGCAGGCGTGCATCACGCCGTCATGTTCCGAGCGGCAAGCTTTGGGTGGCTCCTGCTGAAGAATCGCGTCAATATCCGCCCGCAGTGCCACGGTTTTGCCGGGCAAGTCCCCCTGCAAAACTGCCACCACGCCGGTCTCCATCCCTAAGTCGATGAGGGTCAGCCCTAGAGCCGTCAGCTTTTCCCGCAAAATCGCCGTGGTGCGATGCTCCCCAAAGGAAACCTCCGGGTGGCGGTGCAAATCGTCCTTTAATGCCTGCAATTCCGGCGCAATGAGGCCAGCCTGTTCTAAAAAAGTCATGGAACGACACTCCTTTATCCGTTACGCCCATTATACACGCTTGGGCGGGAGGATGCAACGGCGGGGGCACATTGTGCGGTTGCGTTTTTCCGCCGTTTAGGGTACAATAGTGGCAATACCACCGCACCAAAAAGGAGACTCAACTATGAAGTTAATGGTCATCGACGGCAACTCAATCGTGAACCGCGCCTATTATGGAATTCGCCTGCTCACCACAAAGGACGGCACCCCCACCAACGCCGTGTATGGCTTTCTGAACATCCTATTGAAATTGCTGGACGAGGAGCACCCGGAGGCACTCTGCGTCTGCTTTGACCTGCGGGACCCCACCTTCCGCCACCTGTCCTACGAGGGCTATAAGGCACAGCGCAAGGGGATGCCGGAGGAACTTGCCGCCCAAATGCCCATTCTCAAAGACGTGCTGGACAAGATGAACATTGCCCGGTACGAGCTCTCCGGCTGGGAGGCGGACGACCTCATCGGCACCATCGCCGCCATCGACACCAAAAGCGGGTGGGACACCGTAATCGTCACCGGCGACAAGGATTCCCTCCAGCTCATCACCGATACGGTGCGGGTGAAACTGGTTTCCACCCGCATGGGTCAAAACACCACCCGTGAAATGACCCCCGCCGCCTTTCGGGAGGAATATGAGTTTGAGCCGCCCAAAATGGTGGACTTAAAGGCCCTCATGGGGGATGCCTCCGATAATATCCCCGGTGTCCCCGGTATCGGGGAGAAAACCGCTCTGGATTTGGTCCGGCGGTACGGCACCGTGGCGGAAATTTACGAGAATTTGGACAGTTTGGAGATCAAGCCCGGTGCCCTCAAGAAACTCCAAGAGGGTCGGGAAATGGCTCAAATGTCCTTTGACCTTGCCACCATTCACTGCGATGCCCCCATGGACTTCCGCACCGAGGATGCCCTCCGCCGCCCCTACAACGAACCCGCCCTCTATGACGCGCTTACGAAACTGGAACTGATGCGGCTCATCGACCGTCTGGGTCTCCACGGCGTTCAAGGGGTGCCGGAGGCGGAGGAGCAAACCTTTACGGCGGAGTGCACCAGCGAGATGGTAACGGACAGCGCGCGGATTGCTACCCTTTTGGCAGAGTGGGAAAAGGCAGACTATGTGACGGTGCTCATCACCCCGGATTTGTCCATTTTGGCGGTGCAGAACGGGGAACACATGGCGGTAGCCCGGGCCGACCAGTTGGAGGGGTACAACGACCTGCTCCGTGGGCTGTTCTGCGGGAAAATCAGAAAAGTCTCCCACAACGTGAAGGATCTGATGAACCGCCTGTTGGGGGAGGGGCTTTCCATTGACGGTTTTGTGTTTGATACGGAAATCGCCGCCTACCTGCTGGCCCCCACCGACGGCAGCTACGCTTTGGAGAGTTTGGGCCAGTCCTATTTTAACTTCCAGCCCCTACCCGCCAAGGATTACCTGTCCCCGGAGGCCTTTGGCCCCCTCACCGATTCTGTTCCCGCACTGGCGGCCCTCATGTCCCACTGCGCCCTCATTAACGCCCTCTACGACGTGCAGAAGGACAAGCTGGAAACGCTCAAAATGCACGAATTATACTACGATATTGAGTTGCCGCTGTGTGCGGTACTGGCCGAAATGGAGCGGGCGGGCTTTCTCGTAGACCGCACGGCACTGACGAAATTCGGCATCATGCTGGATGGCCGGATGAAAACCGCCCAGACGGACATTTTCGCCCGAGCGGGCATGGAGTTTAACCTGAATTCGCCCAAGCAGATGGGGGAAGTGCTCTTTGAAAAACTGGGTCTGCCGCCCCTGAAAAAGACCAAAAGCGGCTATTCCACCAACGCCGACGTGCTGGAAAAACTGCGGGACAAAGACCCCATTATCGGCAGCATTTTGGAGTACCGCCAGCTGTCTAAGCTGAAGTCCACCTATGTGGACGGCCTAGACAAGGTCATCGGCCCCGATGGCAGAATCCACACCAGCTTTCAAAATACCGTCACCGCCACCGGGCGGCTCTCGTCTACCGAACCCAATCTGCAAAACATTCCCGTCCGCAGTGAACTGGGGGCGGAACTGCGGTATATGTTCGTGGCCCCACCGGGAAAGGTGCTGGTGGACGCGGACTATTCCCAGATTGAACTGCGGCTTTTAGCCCACATCGCGGACGACCCCGTGATGCAAAACGCCTTCCGCACCGGGGAGGATATTCACCGTGTCACCGCAAGTCAGGTGCTGGGCATCCCACCCGAGGAGGTAACGCCCCGACAGCGTTCCTCCGCCAAGGCGGTGAACTTCGGCATTGTGTACGGCATTTCGGAATTCTCCCTCTCCGAGGACATCGGGGTCTCCCGGAAAGAGGCCAAGGAGTATATCGAGACCTATTTGGAAAAGTATTCCGGCGTGCGGATGTATATGGCGGACGTGGTGGAACAGGCCAAACAGGACGGCTATGTCGCAACCCTTTACGGTCGCCGCCGCTGGCTGCCGGAACTGAGGTCCTCCAACTTCAACCTCCGCTCCTTCGGCGAGCGGGTGGCACTGAACATGCCCATTCAAGGCACCGCCGCCGATCTCATGAAGCGGGCTATGATTCGTGTGGATGCCCGCCTCAAGGCGGAAAAGCTGGAGGCGCGGCTTGTGTTGCAGGTCCACGATGAACTGATTGTGGAGTGCCCCGAGGGGGAGGCGGAAACCGTGAAAGCCCTGCTGGCAGAGGAGATGGAAGGGGTGGCGGCGTTCTCCGTCCCCCTCACCGCCGAGGCGAAAAGCGGCAAAACTTGGGGCGACGCCCACTAGAGGAGAATTTTTATGAATGTGAGATTGGTGCCCATGGATAAGGGCCATCTGCCGGCGATTTTGGCACTGGAACATGAGTGTTTCAAAAGTCCCTGGTCGGAAAATATCTTTGAATCTGAATTGGAAAACAATTCGGTGAGCATGATTGTGGCGGAAAATTCCTACGGCGCGGTGCTGGGCTACGGGGCACTGTCCGTGGTGCTGGACGAGGGGACGCTGGAAAAAATCGCCGTGGCACCCTCAGCCCGAAAGCTGGGGGTGGCAACGGAACTCCTCTCGGCGTTTTTGCGGTTCGGGGCGGCCAATCTGGCCTTTATCACCCTAGAAGTCCGGGCCAGCAACGCCCCCGCCATCGCCCTCTATACCGGTCTGGGCTTTTTAGAGGTGGGCCGCCGGAAAAATTATTATGCAGACTTAAACGAGGACGCCATTTTAATGACGAAGGAGTTTTGACCCATGGAACTGCGGGAGATGACCCGTGAGGAGCGAAAGCACTGGTTTGACGTAGAGCTGGCAGAGGCCTTTTTGCCGGCGGAAATTAAGCCACTGGAGGACATGGAGCGCATGACGTTGCAGGGAACTTACCTGCCTCTGGGCCTTTTCCAGGGGGATACCCTCTTGGGTTACGCCACCTTCTGGCAGCGGCCCGACGTGGGCTATGTGGTGCTGGACTATCTGGGCGTGACGCAGAAAAAGCGAAACAGCGGACTGGGTAGCGTCATCTTAAAGCTGGTGTCGGAGCGGTTCGGGGATGCCGACGGCATTCTGGTGGAGTCGGAGGCACTTTTGGAAAAGGACGACGGCGAAAACACCTTGCGGGCCCGCCGCATCGGCTTTTATGAGCGAAACGGCTACCAAAAACTCTACCTCTGCGGCATGTGCGGCCTTACCTTTCAGGCACTTTTGTGCGGCAAAATGCCGTTGGATTTAGAACCTGTCATGGAGGCCCACCGGGCCCTGTATCACTACCGCAGTGACGTGCGCGTCCCTCTGAACCCCGGCGAAATTCCCCCGCCGCCCCCTTGGATGCTTGAGAAAAAGAAGTGATTGTATGAATATTTTAGCCTTTGAATCCTCCTGCGACGAGACCGCCGCCGCCGTGGTGCGGGACGGCCGCACCATTTTGTCCTCGGTGATTGCCTCTCAGGCGGAAATGCACGCCCAGTTTGGCGGCGTGGTGCCGGAAATCGCCTCCCGGAAACACGTTGAGGCGGTGGTTCCCCTTGCGGAAGCGGCCCTTCGTGAAGCGGGGCTGACGAAACAGGACGTGGACGCCGTGGCGGTGACTTACGCGCCGGGGCTGATTGGCGCGGTGCTGGTGGGGGTGAACTTCGCCAAATCTGTGGCCTTTTCCCTGGGTGTGCCCCTGATTCCCGTCCACCACGTCCGGGGCCACATCGCGGCAAATTATCTGACCCATCCCGACTTGCAGCCGCCCTTTTTGTGCCTCTGCGTCTCCGGCGGCACCACGGCACTGGTGGACGTGGCGGACTACACGGAAATGACCATTTTAGGGGGCACCCGTGACGATGCCGCCGGCGAGTGCTTCGATAAAGTCGCCCGGGTGCTGGGTTTGGGCTATCCCGGCGGCGTGCCGCTGGATAAGCTCGCCCGTGAGGGGGACGACAAGGCCTACCGGTTCCCCCGCTCTGTGGTCGCGGATAGCCCCTTGGATTTGTCCTTCTCCGGCCTTAAAACGGCGGTACTCAATCTGGTACACAACGCGGAGCAAAAAGGGGAGACCTTAAATTTGCCCGATTTGGCGGCATCCTTCTCCGCCGCCGTCAGCGACAGCCTGTGCCCCCGGGTATTGGAGGCGGCGCGGCTGGCGGGCCGCAGCCATGTGGCGGTAGCCGGCGGCGTGGCGGCCAACAGCCGTTTGCGGGGCGATTTGCAGGCCCTGTGCGACAAAAACGGCCTCACCCTCCACCTGCCGGAGCTGGCACTCTGCGGCGACAACGCCGCCATGATTGGCTGCCAAGGGTACTACGAGTTTTTGGCGGGCCACACCGCCGGCATGGATCTCAACGCCTACGCTACCCGCGACATCGCCAAGGGGTAGTGAAAGACCAAAATAGCCCTCCTCCGCCGCAAAAAACGGCAGGGGAGGGCTGCTTTTTGCAGCACTGCAAGAGAGGACGAAGGACAATGACTGCTGAGGTGCAGAATGTCCGCTGAATAGGCGGTTCCGGTTTTATGTAAACAACGTATAGGGGATTTGAACGTGTCAAAATACGCTTTGCGGTACCGCTCGTTTTGCAAAAAGTGCCGTGAAAGCATTGGTACTAAAGGGTATAAGACCATGTGGATAACTCTGTGGAGATTGTGGATAACTCCCTGTAAAACAATTTACGGTAACTGCTTATGTGAATCAATTTTCCAAAATTAAGGTGAATTATTCCCCAAAAAGAGGGGGAATTAGAGGAATGAACGCCCTCTGTGTGTACCACACATTTACAAACCATGAAAGATTGCAGTCAGTAATACAGTGCGTAATATATGCCCCATTTTACAAGTTCTGTACTATTTCGCGCCGCCACAAAAACCGCAAAACCCGTTGACGAGGGTGTCGTGATGTGGTAAACTAGCAAGGCGGTAAACTGAAACGCGCTAATGTGGCTCAATGGTAGAGCAGCTCATTCGTAATGAGCAGGTCGCTGGCTGTAAATAAGGTAGACCATTTCAAAGGCAAATAAATTTCAGTCCGAAGCGGTTTTATGACAAACAAAAAAAGAGAACGGCAAGCCCGTCCTCCATATATGCTTCTGTGGCTCAATGGTAGAGCAGCTCATTCGTAA
>JAVXKN010000061.1:0-8174 GCA_036647315.1 Oscillospiraceae bacterium
AGGCCTTGCCCATGGTGAGGCAGGCGGCGGCGATGAGGCCGATGACAGCGGGGCGGATGCCGTTCAGGGCATTTTGCAGGGCCTTGCTGTCCTTAAATTTTGCGAAATAAATCGCCACAATGAGGGAGAGCAAAAAGGGGATGAGCAGGGTGCAGAGGGAGCACAAAACGCCACCCAGCACCCCCGCCAGCCGGTACCCCACAAAGGTGGAGGAATTCACCGCGATGGGGCCGGGGGTCATCTCCGCGATGGCGACGATGTCGGTAAATTCCTTTGGGGAAATCCAGCCGAATTTCTCCACCGCCTCCTTTTGGATAAAGGCCAGCACGGCGTACCCGCCGCCAAAGGAAAAGGCACCCACCTTCAAAAAGGAGAGACAGGCCGTGAGCAGCAGACTCATGCTTTTCGCCTCCCGTCTAGCCATTTGACAATGTAATGACGCAAAAAGAGGCCGTACACCGCCGCACCCACCACCACGAAAATGGGGTGGAGGTGGAAAAAGCCTACGCAGAGAAACGCCAGCCCCGCCACCAGCCAGTTGAGGTATTTGGTGATGTCCGCGGACTTTGCAAGCTTCACCACCGCGTAGACAATCAGTGCCACCACCGCGGGGCGGATGCCCTTAAAAACGTACTCGGTCACAGGGTAGGCCATGAGATTTTGGAACACCGCCGCCACCAGTAAAATGATGAGGACGGAGGGCGTGGCCGCCCCCAGAACGGCGAAAATCGCCCCGGGCACCCCGGCGACGTGATAGCCCACAAAGGTGGCGGCGTTGGTGGCAAGTGGGCCGGGGAGGCTGGAAGTGAGGGAGATAGCGTCCAAAAATTCCCGGTCCTCCATCCAGTGTTTTTTCTCCACCACGTCCCTTTGGATGATGGGGAGCATGGCGTACCCGCCGCCGATGGTAAAGAGCCCGATTTTGAAAAACGCACAGAAAATCTGCAGCAGTTTTTTCATTCTAGCCCTCCTCACAGTTCAAATTTTCTCTCCCATTGTAGCAGACCCGGGGGGAAAAAGAAAGGGGCGGGGTTGACGGAATTTTCCGTCGACCCCGCCCCTTTGGCGTTCTATTTTTACTTCTTCAGGTTGAAGAAAGCGTCGCGGCCCAGATACTGAGCGGCATCGCCCAGCTCTTCCTCGATGCGGAGGAGCTGATTGTACTTGCAGACGCGGTCGGTGCGGGAGGGTGCGCCGGTCTTAATCTGGCCGGCGTTCATGGCGACAACCAGGTCGGCGATGGTGGTGTCCTCAGTCTCGCCGGAGCGGTGGGAAACCACGGTGGTGTAGCCCGCGCGGTTAGCCAGCTGAATGGTGTCCAAAGTCTCGGTGAGGGTACCAATCTGGTTTACCTTGATGAGGACGGAGTTTGCAACGTGGAGCTCCAGGCCCTTCTTCACGCGCTCTGTGTTGGTGACGAACAGATCGTCGCCGACCAGCTGCACGCGGTCGCCCAGAGCCTTGGTCAGCAGGCCCCAGCCCTCCCAGTCGTCCTCGCCCATGCAGTCTTCCATGGAGATGATGGGGTAGGCATCGGCAAACTTTTTCCACATATTGACCATCTGCTGAGAGGTCATGGTCTTCTTGGCCTTGGGCAGGTCGTAGCAGCCGGTCTCCTTGTTGTACCAGTCGGAAACGGCGGGGTCAATGGCAATCATGAAATCCTTGCCGGGGACATAGCCGGCGGCGGAAATAGCTGCCACGATGCACTTAAAGGCATCCTCGTCTTTTTTCAGGTTGGGGGCGTAGCCGCCCTCGTCGCCCACGCCGGCGGCGGGGGTGCCGTTCTCTTTGAGAACGCCCTTCAGGGTCTGGAAGACCTCGGCGCACATCTGCAGTGCCTTTTTCCAGCAGCAGGCACCTACGGGCATAATCATGAATTCCTGAATGTCCACGTTGTTGGTGGCGTGTGCGCCGCCGTTCAAAATGTTCATCATGGGCACCGGCAGGGTCTTGGCGTTCACGCCGCCGATGTAGTTATAGAGGGACACGCCCAGGCTCTCGGCAGCGGCGCGGGCAGCGGCCAGAGACGCGCCCAGAATGGCGTTGGCACCCAGACGCTCTTTGTTGGGGGTACCGTCCAGCTCGATGAGGGCCTTGTCGATGGAGACCTGGTCGAGAACGTTCATGCCCACCATCAGGTCGGCAATTTCGGTGTTCACGTTGGTGACAGCCTTCTCAACGCCCTTGCCGCCGAAACGGGTCTTGTCGCCGTCACGGAGCTCACAGGCCTCGTAGATGCCGGTGGACGCGCCGGAGGGAACGATGGCACGGCCCACAACGCCGTCCTCCAAATAGACCTCTACCTCAACGGTGGGATTGCCACGGGAATCCAGAACTTCGCGGGCGAGAACGTCTGCAATTTCGATAATCTGCTTCATATTATTTTACTTCCTTTCTGTTTGAGAAATATATGATCCGGCAAGGGGGCAAATCCCTTGCCCTGCACAACAACGGTAAGAAATGGGGGAGATTACCCCTCGATGAGGGTGGTTCCGTCCATTTCGGCGGGCTTTGCAAGGCCCATAATGTCCAGCATGGTGGGGGCGATGTCCGCCAGCTTGCCGTCCCGCAGTGTAACGTCTGCGCCCACCATGCACAGGGGCACCAGATTGGTGGTGTGGGCGGTGAAGGGGGAGCCGTCCTGCTCCATCATGCACTCGGCGTTGCCGTGGTCGGCGGTGATGAGGCACACGCCGCCCAGCTTGCTGGTGGCCTCCACCACACGGGCCACGCACAAATCAACAGTCTCCACCGCACGGACGGCGGCCTCGTAAACCCCGGTGTGGCCCACCATGTCGCAGTTGGCGAAGTTGAGAATAATCACGTCGTACTTGCCGCTTTCAATCCGCTCCACGGCGGCATCGGTGACAGCCTCCGCGCTCATTTCCGGCTGCAAATCGTAGGTGGCAACCTTGGGGGAGGGGATGAGGACACGGTCCTCGCCGGGGAAGGGATCCTCCGCGCCGCCGTTGAAGAAAAAGGTGACGTGGGCGTATTTTTCCGTCTCGGCAATCCGCAGTTGGGTGAGGCCCAGGCGGCTGATGTAGGAGCCGAAAATATTGTCCAGCTTCTGGCGGGGATAGGCCACCGCCACGTTGGGCATGGACGCGTCGTACTCGGTGGTGCAGACGAAATTCAGCTTCATAAAGGGACGCTTGAAGCCATTGAAGTCCGGGTCTACCAGCACCCGGGTCAGCTCACGGGCACGGTCAGGCCGGAAGTTTGCGAAAATAACGCTGTCCCCGTCGGCAATTTTGCAGTTGGGAGCGCAAACGGTGGGGAGGAGGAATTCGTCAGTCACCCCTGCGGCGTAAGAGGCCTCCACGGCGGCAACAGGGTCGGCGGCAATCACGCCCTCGCCCAGCACCATGGCGTTGTACGCCTTGGTGAGCCGCTCCCAGCGGTTATCGCGGTCCATGGCGTAATATCTGCCGGAAATGGTGGCCAGCGTCGCGCCGGTCTCTTTGCATTTGTCGGCGCACTGGCGGACAAATTCAATGCCGGAGGAGGGGGCCACGTCGCGGCCGTCTAAAAAGCCGTGGACGCAGACCTTGGAAATTCCCCGCTTTTTCGCCATGTCCAGCAGGGCGAAGATGTGGGAAATGTGGCTGTGCACGCCGCCGTCAGAGAGGAGGCCCATAATGTGGAGGGTGGCGCCGCTTTTCTTGCAGGCCTCCATGCAGGAGACGTAGGCGGGATTTTCAAAAAAGCTGCCGTCTTTGATGGCAAGGGAGATGCGGGGCAGGTCCTGAAAGACCACGCGGCCCGCGCCGATGTTGGTGTGGCCCACTTCGGAGTTGCCCATCTGCCCCTCGGGCAGACCCACATCCAGCCCGGAGGCGGAGAGGTGGCACAGAGGGTTTTCTGCGAAAATGCGGTCAAGGTTGGGCTTTTTCGCGCCGGAAACGGCGTTTCCGGGGACGTTACCCGTCAGGCCGAAGCCGTCCATAATGATTAAGGTAGTGGGAGTTTTCATAAATACCTCGGTTCATATTTTGAGGATTTGCGGTGTCAAGGCGCAATTAGTCCTGGTTTGCAGCGTTGATAATCTGAACGAAATCTGCGGGCTTTAAGGCGGCACCGCCGATTAAGCCGCCGTCCACGTCCTCGTTGGAGAGGAGTTCTTTGGCGTTTTTGGCGTTCATGGAGCCGCCGTACTGGACGGTGACGCTGCGGGCAACCCGTGCGCCGTACAGCTTACGGACGATGGTGCGGATGGCGCAGCAGACCTCAGCGGCCTGCTCGGCGGTGGCGGTGAGGCCGGTGCCGATGGCCCACAGGGGCTCGTAGGCGATGACTACATGGCGCATCTGGTCGGCGGGCACGCCGTTGAGGGCGGCTTTCACCTGATAGCCGATGAGGTTCATGGTGACGCCCAGCTCACGCTGCTCCAGGCTCTCGCCTACGCAGAGGATGGGGCGGAGGCCGCACTTCAGAGCGGCGTGGATTTTCTTATTGACGGCGGCATCAGTCTCGTTATAATACTGGCGACGCTCGGAATGGCCCAGAATAACGTACTTCACGCCCAAATCCTTCAGCATTTCGGCGGAAATTTCGCCGGTGTACGCGCCGGAGGACTCCTCGTGGCAGTTTTCCGCGCCGATGGACACTTTGCAGTCCTTAAAGGCACGGATGGCACCCTGAATGTTACAGGCGGGGACGCAGAGGACGACCTCGCACCACTTGGGCTTGCCAATAATGCCGTGGAGCTCCTCGGCATAGGCGCGGGTCTCGGTGAGGGTCTTGTTCATTTTCCAGTTGCCTGCGATGATAGTTTTACGGTAACGACGGTTCATATTGTTCAGCATCCTTTATATGTGTAATGGGGACTTTCATGGGACAGGGGATTTCTTAATTGTCCAGCAGACAGGCAACGCCGGGCAGCTCTAGACCCTCTAGGAATTCCAGGGAAGCACCACCGCCGGTGGAGATGTGGGTGATTTTGTCGGCGTAGCCCAGCTGCTCTACCGCCGCTGCGGAGTCGCCGCCGCCCACGATGGTAATGGCACCGGACTCTGCCAGAGCCTTAGCCACCGCACGGGTGCCCTCGGCAAAGGCGGGGAACTCAAACACGCCCATGGGGCCGTTCCATACTACGGTGCCCGCGCCCTTCACGGCAGCGACAAAAGTTTCGATGGTTTTGGGGCCAATGTCCATGCCCATTAAGTCCTCCGCGATGTTACCCTCTACGGCGATGGGCGCAGCGTCGGGAGAAAATTCGTGAGCGGCAAGGTTATCCACAGGGAGGAGGAATTTGACGCCCTTGGCCTGAGCTTTTTCCATCATTTCCTTGGCGTAGTCCACACGATCTTCCTCGCAGAGGGAGGTGCCGATGGTGAAGCCCTGTGCCTTTTTGAAGGTATAGGCCATGCCGCCGCCGATGATGATGGTGTCGGCCTTTTCTAAGAGGTTATTGATGACGCCGATTTTGTCGGAGACTTTCGCGCCGCCTAAAATGGCCACGAAGGGACGCTTGGGATTGGAGAGCGCGCCGCCCATAATCTTCAGCTCTTTTTCAATGAGCAGGCCGGAGACTGCGGGGAGGTATGCCGCCACGCCGGCGGTGGAGGCGTGGGCACGGTGGACGGTGCCAAAAGCGTCAGAGACGTAAAGCTCCGCCATATCCGCCAGTGCCTTGGCAAATTCAGGGTTGTTTTTCTCCTCGCCAATGTCAAAGCGGAGGTTTTCCAGCAGCATAATCTGGCCGGGCTTTAAGGCGGCGGCCTTGGCTGTGGCATCGGGGCCTATGGTATCCTTGCAGAAAAGAACGTCCTGCTTCAACAGCGCGGAAAGGCGGGTGGCGATGGGGGCCAGAGAGAGGGACTCCTTCCGCTCGCCCTTGGGCTTGCCCAGATGGGAGCAGGCGATGACCGCCGCGCCGTGTTCCAGCAGATACTGGATGGTGGGCAGGGCCGCCACAATGCGCTTATCGTCGGTGATGGCACCGGTCTGTTTGTCCTGAGGGACGTTAAAATCACAGCGGAGGAGGACTTTTTTGCCTTTGACATCCAGGTCGCGTACGGTTTTTTTGTTATAGTTCATGCGATAATACCCCTTTCATTTCGCCTTCCCCACTGAGGTTTGGGAAGTTTAACTGACGTAATGCTTCGTAGGTGACGATGGCTACGGAGTTGGCTAAATTAAGACTGCGGGCGTCCTCCCGCATGGGGATGCGGATGCACTGGTCCGGGTACTGGAATCGGAGTTCTGCCGGCAGACCGGCGGTCTCCTTGCCGAAAAAGAGGAAACAGTTGTCCCGATAGGACACCTCATGGTAGGCGCGGGGTGCTTTGGTGGTGGCTAAATACAGGTCGGGATTGGGGTTTTTCGCGAAGAAATCCGCCAAATCCTCGTAGACGCTGATGTCCACCATCGACCAGTAGTCCAGGCCCGCCCGCTTGACGGCTTTGTCGCTGATGTCAAAGCCCAGGGGCTTTATGAGGTGGAGCCTGCTGCGGGTGGCGGCGCAGGTGCGGGCAATATTGCCGCAGTTCTGCGGTATCTCCGGCTGGTGGAGCACAATGTTTAACATGGGGACAATTACCTCCATTCGCAACGTGTCCTATTGTAATACAAATCGGCGCGAATATCAACAGATAGTTACAGCTAATTGTGAATTTTTCTAACAAAATTATCGCCATGGACAAAATAAAAACTATGTGCTATGCTGTAACGGTACAAAAAACCCGACGGGAGCCTGAGAGTCTCCCGCAGATGGGAGTAGAGAGAAATGAACGAACAAAAAAAGCCCCTCCGGGTGGTTGTCAAGGTGGGCACCTCCACTTTAACCCGGGAAAACGGGTCCCTCAATCTCCGCAGTATGGAGCATTTGGCACGGACCCTTTCCGACCTCCGGGGCGCGGGGTATCAGGTGATTTTAGTCTCCTCCGGTGCCATCGGCATCGGCACGGGGAAACTGGGCCTTGCAACGCGTCCCACCGAACTGCGGATGAAACAGGCGGCGGCGGCAGTGGGCCAGTGCGAAATGATGCACCTTTACGACAAATTTTTCGGGGATTACGACTGCAAGGTGGCGCAAATCCTCCTAACCGGCGAGGACGTGGACGATGTCCATCGGGCCGCCAACCTCTCCGCCACCTTTGAGGCTCTTTTGGAGCTCTCCTGCGTCCCCATTGTGAATGAAAACGACTCCGTCTCCTCGGCGGAGATTGAAACCGGCCAGAAAAAGGTGCTGGGCGACAACGACACCCTCTCCGCCATCGTGGCAAAGCTGTGCCACGCGGATTTGCTGGTGCTGTTATCCGACATTGAGGGCCTTTACGACGCAGACCCCCATCGGAACCCGGACGCAAAGCTCATCTCCCGTGTGACGGAGCTGACGGCGGACATCCGCGCCCTTGCCGGCGGCGCGGGGACTGCGTGGGGCACCGGCGGGATGCAGACCAAGCTGGAGGCCGCCGCCATCGCCATGGGCTGTGGGTGCGACATGGTGATTACCAACGGCCTCCACAGCGAGAGCCTATACGATATTGTAGCGGGCAAGCCGGTGGGCACCCGCTTTGTGGCGCAGAAAGCTTGAAAGGAGTCAGTCTGATGACAGTCCTTGAAACCCAAGCCGCCGCCGTGAAAACCGCCGGGCGGAGTTTGGCAGTGGCAAGCACACAAGTGAAAAATAACGCTTTGGAGGCCATCGCCGCCGCGCTGATGGCGCGTCAGGCGGAGATTCTGTCCGCCAACGATAGGGATCTTGCCGCCGCCCGTGAAAGCGGCATGACCGCCGCCATGCTGGACCGGCTCACCCTGACCCCGGAACGGATTGCCGCCATGGCAGAGGGTGTCCGTCAGGTGGCGGCCCTCCCCGACCCCATTGGGAAAACCCTTTCAGAAATCGCCCGGCCCAATGGGCTTTCCATCCGCAAAATCAGCGTCCCCCTGGGGGTGATCGGCATTATTTTCGAGGCCCGGCCCAACGTCACCGTGGATGCCGCCGTCCTCTGTCTCAAGTCCGGCAACGCCGTCCTGCTCCGGGGCGGCAAGGAGGCCATCTCCAGCAATCTGGCCCTCACCGCCGTGTTGTGTGACGCGCTGGAGGCCGCGGGCCTCCCCCGTAACTGCGTGGGACTGGTGGCGGACACCGCCCGGTCCTCCGCCGACGAAATGATGAATCTGACGGACTATTTGGACGTTTTAATCCCCCGGGGGGGCAAGGG
>JAVXKN010000062.1:0-5863 GCA_036647315.1 Oscillospiraceae bacterium
AATTGACAGGGTGCCTACCTTTATACTATAATAGCTGTTTATGAGATAACGAAAGTAGGCGAAGTCATGGCGAAGATTCTGCGGAAAAAGGTACTCAACCCCAGCGTGACACTGCTGGAGGTGGACGCGCCCCACATTGCGAAGAAAGCACTGCCCGGGCAGTTTATCATTCTGCGGCTGGACGAAAAAGGGGAGCGGATTCCCCTGACCATCGCGGATTACGACAGGGTGCGGGGCACCATTACCATCATGTTCCAAAAGGTGGGTCTCACCACCGAACTGCTGGGCGATTTGGAGCCGGGGCAGGAAATTCGGGATTTCGTAGGCCCCTTAGGGATGCCCACCGAGACCGAGGGCATGAAAAAAGTCGCCATTGTGGGCGGCGGCGTGGGCTGTGCCATCGCGTACCCTCAGGCCAAGGCACTCTATAACGCGGGTGTCACCGTGGACGTGATTGCCGGCTTCCGCTCCAAGGATATTGTGATTTTGGAGGAGGAGTTTGCCCAAGTCTCCACCCATTTTTACCTCACCACCGACGACGGCACCGCCGGCGAAAAGGGCTTTGTCACCGACAAGCTGAAAAGCCTCATTTTGGCGGGGAACGAGTACGACGCGGTGATTGCCATCGGCCCCATCCCCATGATGAAATTCGTGGCGGCCACCACCAAACCCTTTGGTATCAAGACCATTGTGTCCCTAAACCCCATCATGATTGACGGCACGGGGATGTGCGGCTGCTGCCGGGTCACGGTGGGCGGCGTCATCAAATTTGCCTGCGTAGAGGGCCCGGACTTTGACGGCCATCAGGTGGATTTTGACGAGCTGATGAACCGCAATGCCGCCTATCGTGAGGCGGAGGCAGAGGAGAAAAAGGACCACGCCTGCCGGATGGAGCGCCTTGCCGACAAGGCCTTTGGGGAGGGCGAATACCATGCCTAATATGAACCCGAAAAAGCTCCCCATGCCGGAGCAGGACCCCAATGTGAGAAACCACAACTTTTTAGAGGTCACTACCGGCTACACCGCCGAAATGGCCATCGAGGAGGCGGGTCGCTGCCTCCACTGCAAAAATAAGCCCTGCGTAGAGGGCTGTCCCGTGAATATTCGCATCCCGGAATTCATCGACCAAGTAGCCGCCGGTGAATTTTTGAGAGCCTATGAGATTATCGCCGACACCAACTCCCTCCCTGCCGTCAGCGGACGGGTCTGCCCCCAGGAAAACCAGTGCGAGGCACTCTGCGTCCGGGGCATCAAGGGGGAGCCGGTGGCTATCGGGCGGTTAGAGCGATTTGTGGCGGACTGGTACCGGGCAAACGTCCGTGAAAAACGTCAGCTCCCTGAGCTGGCGGGGAAAAAAGTCGCCGTGGTGGGGTCCGGCCCTGCCGGCCTTGCCTGCGCCGGTGATTTGGCAAAACTGGGCTACCGGGTCACGATTTTCGAGGCCTTCCACACCCCCGGCGGCGTGCTGGTGTACGGCATCCCGGAGTTCCGTCTGCCCAAGAGCATCGTCCAAAACGAGGTGGACAAGCTGCTGGAAATGGGCGTAGAGCTCCAGACCAACGTGGTGGTGGGGCGGACGATTTCCGTGGACGAGATGATTGAAAGCGGCTTTGAGGCCGTCTTTATCGGCTCCGGCGCGGGACTGCCCATGTTCATGGGGATTCCCGGCGAAGCGTTAGCCGGGGTCTATTCCGCCAACGAATATTTAACCCGTGTGAACCTGATGAAGGCCTATAAAGAGGGGTACGACACCCCTGTTTTGAAGTGCAACTCCGTGGCGGTGGTAGGGGGCGGCAACGTGGCCATGGATGCCGCCCGCTGTGCCAAACGGATGGGTGCGGAGCACGTTTACATCCTCTATCGCCGTGGCGAGGAGGAGATGCCCGCCCGTCAGGAGGAGTCTCACCACGCCCGTGAGGAGGGCATCGAATTCATGCTCCTCACCAACCCTCTGCAGATTCTGGACGACGGACACGGCCGTGTAGGCGGCGTAGAGTGCATTAAAATGCGGCTCCAAGCCCCCGACGAGTCCGGTCGCCGTGTCCCCAAGGCGGTGGAGGGTTCCAACTTTGTCTTAGACATTGACGCGCTGATTATGAGCCTGGGCACCAACCCCAACCCCCTCATTCGCAGTACCACCCCCGGCTTAGAGGCCAACCGCAAGGGCTGTCTCATCGTCAATGAGGACACCATGGAGACCTCCCGACAGGGCGTGTACGCCGGCGGCGATGCCGTCACCGGTGCCGCCACCGTCATTCTCGCCATGGGCGCGGGCAAAATCGCGGCGGAGCACATTGATTTGTACCTGAAACAGAAATAATTGTGAGAACACCCCAAATGTGACGCTGTTCACATTTGGGGTGTTTTTTATTTTCTCCCTTTGTGTTATAATGACTTTAACTACGATAATTTATGAAACGAGGTGTTCCCATGGACGAAACCGGCTTTGCCGTCACGGCGGCGGATACCCTGCTCCCCTTTCTCCTCACCCATGTGAAGGGCTGTTCCCGCAACACGGTGAAAAATCTGCTGGCGAAGCGTCAAATCCTGGTGGATGGGCACCCCACCACCCAGTTTGACGCGCCTTTAACCCCCGGTCAGACCGTCACCCTGCTTCCCAAGGGCGGGCCCGCCGTCCCGGAGCTGCCGTTCTCACTGCTTTACGAGGACGAGGAGCTCATCGCCATCGACAAGCCGGCGGGGCTGTTGTCCATCGCAACGGACAAGGAAAAAACCCAGACCGCCTACCATATTTTGACCGATTATCTGCGGAAACGCAGCGGGATAAATCGCATTTTTATCCTCCACCGCCTAGACCGCGACACCTCCGGCGTGCTGGTTTTTGCCAAAACCGAGGCGGCCAAGGTGCTCTTTCAGGAGAACTGGGATAAAGCGGTGTTGGAGCGGGCCTATCTGGCCATTGTGGAGGGGGTTCCCAACCCCAAAGTAGCCACCATCCGCAGTTTCCTGCGGGAGACTGCCACCCATGTGGTCTACTCTGCCGACGGCCCCGGGGGGGACGCCAAGGAGGCCATCACGAATTATCGGATGCTCACCAAACACGGCGACACCGCCCTTTTGCGGGTGACGCTGGACACCGGGCGGAAAAACCAAATCCGCGTCCATCTGAAAGAGGCGGGGCACCCGGTGATTGGCGACAAAAAGTACGGCGCGGTCACTGACCCCTTAAAGCGGATGGGTCTCCACGCCCTGACGCTGAAACTCAAACACCCCACCACCGGCGCGGAACTGCTCTTTAACGCCCCGGTGCCGCCCCAGTTTAAGAAATATTTGCCCCGTGCCTATCGTGAGGCAGATTTTTACTAAGAAATTCCCCAGATAGAAAAAATCGCGGGAGGGAAATAGATGAAAAAACTGGTTATAGAAAAGGCCGCCATCGCCAAAAACATCGCTGTTATCAAAGAAAAAGCGGGGGAAATGGCCCTTTACGGCGTTTTGACCGGGGACGGACACGGCGGTGGACTGTTGGAGCTGGCGCAAATGCTGCGGGATGCCGGCATCACCCGCTTCGCCGTCACCGAGCCGGAGGATGCCGCCGCCCTGCGGAAAGCGGGGTTCACAAGCGAGGAACTGCTCATGCTCCGCAGTGTCATGAATCGGGAGGAATTGGAAACGCTCATCGACCTGAATGTGGTGTTTACCATCGGTTCCTCCGAGGCGGGGATGGCGTTAAACGGCCTTGCCGAGGGGCGGGCCACCGTGGTGGAGGCCCACATTGAAATCGACACCGGCATGGGTCTGGGCGGTTTTCTCCCCGAGGAGCCGGACAAAATTTTCGCCATTTACGAGAGCCTGCCCAACGTGGCGGTGTCCGGCATCTTCACCGAGACCCGCAGTACTTCGGAAAAAATGGCGGAGGTTCAGCTGGGGGCTTTTCGGGCCGTGCTGGACGCGATTCACGCAAAGGGTTTCGAGACCGGGTGCGTCCACGCCGCCGGTTCTTACGCACTGCTGCACTATGGCATCACCGGCATGGAGGCCGCCCGGGTGGGAACAGCACTGCTGGGTCGCTGTCGCCGCACACGGGACGATAAACTGAAAAAAGTGGGGTACGGCGAGGTGTCCGTGGAGGAAATTCGCTGGCTCCCCCGGGGTCACACCGTGGGCAGCGAGCGGGTGACGACCTTAGGGAAGGCCACCCGGGTGGCGGTGCTCCCCATGGGCTACCAAAACGGCTTCGCCGTGGCCCGCAGTCATGGCGAGAGTCTGTTTTCCGCCATCGGCGACTGGTGGGCGCGCCGGAAACTATTTGTCACCATCGGGGGGCAAAAAGCGCGGGTCATCGGCTATGTGGGTGCCACCCAGACCGTGGTGAATATTACCGAGCTGAAATGCGCCGCCGGCGATGTGGCGATTTTCGACGTGGACCCGCTGTACGCCAAGGGGCTTGTGCGGGAATACCGTTAGACGGAGGATTTTTTCATGAGAGCAGTGGTTACGCGGGTCAAAAACGCGTCGGTCGTCATTGACGGCAAAGAAAACGGTGCCATCGGCGTGGGCTTTTTGGTGCTGTTGGGGGTAGCCCCTACGGACACGCCGGACACCGCCGACAAAATGGCGGAGAAAATCTGCAATCTGCGGGTTTTTGAGGACGAAAACGAAAAGATGAACCTGAATTTGGAGGCGGTGGGCGGGAGCCTGTTGGTAGTCTCCCAGTTCACCCTGTACGCCGACACGAAAAGCCGCCGGCCCGGCTTCACCGGGGCCGCCAAGCCGGAACTTGCCATCCCCCTCTATGAGCGGCTGATGGAACAGTGCAGGGCAAAGGGGTTCCCCGTGGAGCACGGCGAATTTGGCGCGGATATGCAGGTTTTTTCCCAGAATGACGGGCCTGTTACCATTATTTTTGACGTAGAATAGAGGTTTTTCAAATGAAAGTACATTCCTTTCCCTTAGGGGACATCGGCACAAACTGCTACCTCGTCTCCGACGACAAGGGTCTTGCCGCCATTGTAGACCCCGGCGACTGGGCGGAAGTCATTATCGAGCAAATTTCCGGCCTGGGCCTCACCCCCAAGGCGATTTTACTCACCCACGGGCACTACGACCACACCACCGCCGTGGCGGGTCTGCTGAAAGAGTACCCCGGTCTGCTGGTCTACGTCCACAAGCTGGACACCTTAGAGGGCCCCATGACCGATTCCCTGCTGTACACCCCCAACCCCGGCTGCAAATATTACGACGAGGGGGACGACGTGTCCGTAGGTGATTTGCAGTTCCACGTCCTCCACACCCCCGGCCACTCCATGGGTTCTGTCACCCTCCAGTGCGGCAACATTCTCTTCACCGGCGACACCCTGTTTGAGGGTTCCATGGGCCGCACAGACCTCACCGGCGGGAACGAAAAGGACATTTACAACTCCCTCAAGCGTCTGGGCAGTCTGGCAGAAAATTACACCGTCTGCCCCGGCCACGAGGGCACCTCGACCCTGGACATTGAGCGGGAGACGAACCCCTATTTAATCCGGGCCATGAGGCTCTAAGCCGTGAAGCTTTTTTTGGAAAACTCGGACAATATTTACGCCGCCCAACAGCTTTTCTACTCCCTCTTTCCCGCCGAAAAACTAGAGAGGACGGAGGATAAACGGGGGGCGGATATTGTCCTAAAGCTTACCGAGCAAGCGGGCAAACTGACCGCAGAAGCCAAGGTGCGGTACGGCGGCATAACCGCCAGAGCACAGCGGACAGGACAGATAGAGCGGGACGACCCGGACCCCCTTGCAAGGGGGAGAATCACCGGGAAACTCTTAAAGCTGGCCTTTTACGCCGCCGCCGTCAAATGTCTGGGGGCGGAACCTCCCTGGGGGGCCATCACCGGGGTGCGCCCTGTGAAAATTCCCAC
>JAVXKN010000062.1:5962-8091 GCA_036647315.1 Oscillospiraceae bacterium
AAAACTTTTGCGGCAGGGCGCAGACGAAAAGTCGGCGCAAAAAGAGATGGAAAAAACCTATCATGTGGCGGAGCCACAGGCAAGGCTGGCCATGGATTGCGCCCGGTATACCCTGGCGTTAGACCGCTCTTTGGAGCCACGGGATATTGCCCTCTACATCGGGATTCCCTTCTGCCCCACCCGGTGCGCCTACTGCTCCTTTGTCTCCGCCGACGTGGGGAAAAGCTTCGGGCTGCTCCCGCCTTTTTTGGCGGCGTTGGACCGTGAAATCGCCGTGACGGGCAGGGCACTGAAAGCCCAAAATTTGCGGATAAACGCCGTCTATATTGGGGGCGGCACCCCCACCACCCTGTCTCCCGACCAGCTGGAGCATTTGATGGAGCAGGTGGCGGCGCATATGGATCTCACCCGCTGCAAAGAGTACACCGTGGAGGCGGGGCGGCCGGACACCATCACGGCGGAAAAGATGGCGGTTTTACAGCGGTGCGGGGCCACCCGGGTGTCGGTAAACCCCCAGTCTATGGAGGAAAACGTCCTCCGTGCCATGGGTCGCAGTCACACGCCAAAGGCGATTTTAGAGGCCTATTCAGATGCCCGAAAAAGCGGCATTTCCGCCATCAATATGGACTTAATCGCCGGACTTCCCGCCGATTCCGTAGCGGGCTTTTGCCGGTCGCTGGACGCCGTTTTAACGCTGAACCCGGAGAATATCACCGTCCATACGCTGGCACTGAAAAAAGGCTCTGCCCTGCTGTTGGACGGCACAAAAAATCCCCTCCCCACAGAAAAAATGGTGGCGGAAATGCTGGATTACTCGTCGGAAAAACTGCGGGAGCACGGCTACCAACCGTATTATTTATATCGGCAGAAATTCATGTCCGGCGGCTTTGAAAACGTGGGCTGGACACGAATCGGTTTCGAGAGCGTTTACAACGTCTGCATGATGGAGGAGCTGTGTAATATTGTCTCACTGGGTGGCGGCGGTGTCAGCAAGCTGGTAAACCGCAAAACCGGGCACATTGAGCGGGTGGCGAACCCCAAATACCCCAAGGAATATGCAGAAAATATCGAGAAAATTTTAGAACAGAAGGAGCGGATGGCATGGCCTATCAACTGACGGAAATCAACGACGCAATTCGGCGGGACCCCAAGGGGTTTGTGGCGGAGTGCGAGGAGAACTACGAAAAGCGGATTGCCGCCGGGGCGGAGCGGATTTTGCAGAATTTGTCCCGCAGTCCCATCGTCCTGCTGTCCGGCCCGTCCGGCTCCGGGAAAACCACCACCGCCCTCAAATTAGAGCAGGAGTTGGAACGCCGCGGGGTCAACACCCACACGGTCTCCATGGACAATTATTTCAAAACCTTAGATAGGGAAACCGTCTCCCGCACCCCGGAGGGAGACATTGACTACGAATCCCCGGAGCGGCTGGATATGGCACTGTTAGACCAGACGTTTACCGCCCTCTCCAAGGGCGAGCAGATTTTCATCCCCAAGTTTGACTTTCTAAACCAAAAACTGCTCCAAAACCACGACCGACCCCTCCAATTAAAAAAGAATGAAATCGCCATTTTCGAGGGCATCCACGCCCTCAATGACGCCACGGCGGGCCGCCATCCCGAGGCCACCACCCTCTATATTTCCGCCCGCTCCAACGTGAACGAGGGGGAGGAGTGGCGGTTTAAGGGCACTTGGATGCGGCTGACAAGACGGGTCATCCGTGACAACCGCTATCGGAAAAAGGATTTTGCGGAGACCCTGTCCCTGCTGTATAACGTCCGCCGTGGGGAGAAAAAATACATCTCCCCCTTCAAGGGCCGGGCAGAAATTATCATCGACTCCTCCCTGCGGTATGAGGTCTCGCTGTTCAAAAATTACGCGCCGGAATTCGCAGAGGCCGCCAAGCGGGTTTCCCCGGAAAATCCCCGGTACGCCGAACTGCAGGACTGGGCGGAGGCCTTCCGCTATTTTGAGCCGGTGGATGCCGCCCTGGTGCCGGGAAATTCCCTCATGCGTGAATTCATCGGCGACAGCAGCTACCATTATTGATACAAATAAACCATAAAACCACAAAAAACCACAAAAATATTGATTGAAAGCTGGCATTGACATGAGCGAAGATTGCACCCACG
>JAVXKN010000063.1:0-7777 GCA_036647315.1 Oscillospiraceae bacterium
CTGATTGGCAAGCGGGACAGCATCGCGGTGGAAACCCTGGCCCAAGCTATGCCGGTGTCGGTGAAAACCGCGGTAAACGATTTGCAGGATATGTTGGATGGCGGGATTCTCCCAGTGGGCTATGTGGATGTCCAGCGGAGCCGTCTGGTGCTGACGGCGGAGGGCATGGAGGACGCGCCGGAGCCTGAAAAGCCGAAAACAGACCGGGCGAAAGACGAAAACGATTACCTTATTGAGATTAAAACGGTAAACGACGCTGTTGCCGACGAGAGCATGAGCCGTAAAATCGACCGTATCGGCGAGATTACCGGGAAGATTTTGGATTATCAGCGGAAAAATCCCAATAGGCAGGGGGAGCTCCGCAGTTTCCTCAACTATTACCTCCCCACCACCCTCAAAATTCTCCGTGCCTATGCCCAGTTGGAGGCCCAGGGTATCGAGGGGGAAAATATCACCGCCGCCAAAGACCGCATCGAGGGGATGATGGACCGGGTGGTGGAGGGGTTTGAAAAGCAGCTGGATAGGCTTTTCCAAAACGCCGCGCTGGATATTACCAGCGATGTAGAGGTACTGGAAAAAATGTTAAATAATGACGGACTTTCCGGGGGCGGCACAACTCTATCTCTATAACGTGACAAAGCCCGGCCTGAAAGGGCCGGGCTTTTTGCTATTTGTCAAATCTTCTATACCCATTCGTTAAGTAATTTCATACACTATCTTGACAGCGACTTTTTATATGCTACAATATGTAGTATTGACCGAGAGAAAGAGGGAGACTGGATTATGCCAATTTCTGAGAATGCAAAAGCGGTGCTGGAACGCCGTTATCTCATCCGTGACGAGCACGGCACCGCCACTGAAACGGTGGACGAACTGTTTTGGCGGGTGGCCAATGCCATCGCCGCGGCAGACAGCACCTATGACGAGAAGGCGGACACCAAAAAAACCGCGAAAGCCTTTTATGATGTGATGACGGAGCTGGAATTTCTGCCCAACTCCCCCACTCTGATGAATGCGGGCCGGCCTCTGGGTCAGCTGTCCGCCTGTTTTGTGCTCCCTGTGGCAGACTCCATGGAGGCCATTTTCGACGCCATTAAGAACGCCGCCCTCATCCACAAGTCCGGCGGGGGCACCGGCTTTTCGTTCTCCCGGCTCCGGGGCAAGGGGTCTACGGTAAATTCCACCGGGGGCGTGGCCTCCGGGCCTATCTCCTTTATGAAGGTCTTTAACTCTGCCACCGAGGCGGTGAAGCAGGGCGGCACCCGCCGTGGTGCCAACATGGGCATTTTGCGGGTGGACCATCCCGATATTATGGAATTCATCACCTGCAAGAGCGACCTGAAAGAGATTACCAACTTCAACATCTCCGTGGGCATTACGGAGCAGTTTATGGAGGCCGTGGAGTCGGACAGCGACTACGACCTCATTGACCCCGCCACCAAAACCGCCGTGGGTCAGCTCTCCGCCAAGGCGGTGTTCCAGGCCATCGTCACCTCTGCCTGGCAGACCGGCGAGCCGGGCATCATCTTTTTAGACCGCTTAAATCGGGACAACGTGGTGCCCGGGCAGGGTGAAATCGAGTCCACCAACCCCTGCGGCGAACAGCCCCTGCTCCCCTATGAGGCCTGCAATCTGGGCTCCATCAACCTGATGACCCATCTGAAAAAGACGGCGGAAGGCTATGAACTGGACAGGGACAAGCTGAAAAAAACCATCCGCACCTCGGTGCACTTTTTGGATAACGTCATCGACGTGAACCGTTACCCCCTAGACCAAATCGCCACCACCACCCGTGCCACCCGCAAAATCGGGCTGGGCGTGATGGGCTTTGCGGATATGCTCCTCTGCCTCGGCATCCCCTACAACAGCCCGGAGGGCGTTGCCATGGGCGAGGAGATTATGGAACTGGTGAACACCGAGGGCCACCGTGCCAGCGAAATGCTGGCCGAAACCCGTGGCGCGTTCCCCCTCTTTGAGGAGAGCACCCTGAAGACCGGCAAAAAAATCCGCAACGCCACCGTCACCACCATCGCCCCCACCGGCACTCTGTCCATCATCGCCGGTGTCTCCTCCGGGGTGGAGCCCATCTTTGCCTACGCCTACATCCGCAACATTATGGACGGCACCCACATGGTGGAGACCAACGACATTCTGAAAACCAAGCTGGAGGCCGAGGGGCTCTATGAGGAAAACCTCATGCGGGACATTGCGGAGAACGGGACGCTGGCCCACATGATGAACCTCCCCGACGAGCTGCGCCGTGTCTACGTCTGCGCCCACGATGTGGCACCGGAGTGGCACGTCAAAATGCAGGCGGCCTTCCAAAAGCACACCGATAACGCTGTCTCAAAGACGGTGAACTTCCCCCACGATGCCACGGCGGAAGAGGTGGCAGAGGTCTATAAGCTGGCCTACACTTTGGGCTGTAAGGGCACCACCATCTACCGGGACGGCAGCCGCAACGAGCAGGTGCTGAACATCGGCAAGGTAAACGACGGGAAAACCCCCGCCGTCGACCCCGCCGAAACTTACGGACACCTGTTGCCCCGCCCCCGTCCTCAAGTCACCATGGGGTATACGGAAAAGGTCCACATCGGCTGTGGCAATCTGTACATCACGGTGAATTACGACGAAAACGGCATCTGCGAGGTCTTTACCAATACCGGCAGAGCGGGCGGTTGCCCCAGCCAGTCTGAGGCCACGGCACGGCTGGTCTCCGTGGGTATTCGCTCCGGCATCGACCCCAAGGAGATTATCCAGCAGCTCAAGGGCATCCGCTGTCCCTCCACCATTCGTCAGCCCGGTCTGGGCGTGACCTCCTGCCCGGATGCTATCGCCAAGGCCATCGAGCGGGTGCTGGAGGCCTCCGCCGGCGGCAAACAGCCCCTCCCCATCGTGCAGGGTGCCGTCCCCATCCCCGACCATGAGCCGGAACGGCAACTGGCCCCCAATATGACCCCCGCCCAGGCAAAAATGGCAAAGTTCTGCCCGGAGTGCGGCTCCAAGCTGGAGCACGAGGGCGGCTGCGTCACCTGCAGAAACTGCGGCTATTCCAAGTGCGGCTAACTTAAAGGGTTAAAAAACCACCTGACTGTGAAAAGTCAGGTGGTTTTTTTACGCAAAAAGTCTGTCATTGCCAGGAGCCCCCGGGCGACGTGGCAATCCGTACCCTGCCGTCCTAGTTTTCCAAATCGGAAATTTCGTCCACACGCCGCTGGTGGCGGCCGCCTTCAAAGGGGGTGGTGAGGAAGGTGTCCACAATGCGGTCTGCCAGATTCTGCCCAATCATCCCCGCGCCCATGGCCAGCATATTGGCGTCGTTGTGGCGGCGGGTCATTTCGGCGGAGAGGGGTTCACTGCAGAGGGCACAGCGGATGCCCTTCACTTTGTTGGCGGAGATGGAGATACCGATGCCGGTGGTGCAGATGACGATGCCTTTTTCGCACGAACCGTCCGCCACGGCTTTTGCCGCCGCCGCCCCAAAGAGGGGATAGTCGCAGGACTCGGTGGAGAGACAGCCGAAGTCGGTGCAGGGGATGTTTTTGGATGCCAGATAGGCTCTCACATGTTCTTTTAGGGCGAAACCGCCGTGGTCAGATGCAATGGCAATCATAAAAATGCTCCTTTACAATGTTAAAAATGTGGGTTCATGTTTTTCATAGGTGCAGAAATAGCGGAAGCCCATGCTTTTCAGCAGTTCCTGACTTTCTCGGATGCCGGCCCCTACCACGTTGGGGGTGTGGGCATCGCTGCCGATGGTGACGCGCTCCCCGCCGCATTTGCGGTAGAGGGCTAAAATCTCCCGCCACTCCTCCACGGATTGGCCTTGAAAGGTGTTTACCTCAATGCCCTTGCCGTCTGCCACCACACGGGTCAAAATGTCCTCAATGCGGCCCAAATAGCGGGCGAAGGAGATGTTTAGTTGCCCGTCCCGCACCATGTACCGCCGTGGGTAAATGATGTGGCCCAGCACGTCGTAGCAGTGGTAGCAGGTGACAAATCGCTCCATGTTGGAAAAATAATCGTCCAACGCCTCGTAGCAAATGGCCTCCGAGGTGTAGTTTCCACAATACAAATCCCTGCCGCCGGTTTTGGGGCTGTGGTTGTGGAGGGAGCCGATGACGAAGTCCAGTTCCGGCAGGGACAGAAAGGCCTTAGCCCGGTCCGCGCTCAGATGCCCGCTGCCAAATTCAATGCCCAGTTTCAGGACTAATTTGCCCTCAAATTCCGCTTTGGTTTCGGCAAACTGTTGGAGGGCGGGTGCCCAGTCGTAGTCATTTGAGGGCACGCCGGCGGCGGTGATTAAATCGTAGTGGTCGGTGACGCACAGCTCGTCCATGCCGGCAGTTTGCGCCGCCTTTGCCAGCTCTCGCAGGTGGACGGAGCCGTCAAGGGAGAGCCGAGAGTGGGTGTGATAATCCGCTAAATACATGAAAATGCCTCCACTAAAATGGCCACGAGGGGAGCCACGCGAGAAAAGTGCTGCTGTACCAAGTGGGCACCGTCAGCCCGATGAGCATGGGGTAAAAGGCGGCGTAAAGCCCCACCGCCGTGCCGGTGAGCCCGTAGAGGGGCAGCCGCCAGTGGGCACCTCTGTCCATCAAATCATTGAGGACGAAGCACAGGGCCAGCACCAAAAAGAGGGTGGCGGGGAAATAGTGGTACTCAAAGGTCACGCGGCTGATGAATACCCACGGGAGGAGCTGGGCCAGATAGCCCACCAGAATGAACAGGGCTTTGCCGGCTTTTCTGCGGAAAAGCTGGATTCCGCAGACGATGAGGGCTAACAGTCCGCCCCACGCCACCACCGGGTTATTGAAGCAGCCGAACCGGGTGGTGAGACCCTCTGCCACGTTGTTATCCATGTAGTAGAGGATGGGCCGAGCGTCCGCAATCCACTGGTACCACTTGGAACCGTAGGGGTGGGTGGCGGTGACACCGCTGTGGTAGGAGAACATGAATTTCTGGTTATCCAGCACAATCGCCAATAGGGACTGGAGGGTGACGTTCCCCTTTGCCATGGCGTAGGGCAGGTAGGAGGCAGCGTAAATCCCGGCGGGAATCACCACGAAGAATAGGACGGAGAGGGCGAGGGTTTTTAGAAGCCAAGGGGCATAGCCCGGGGCGTTTTCCCCCCTATCCCAGTGGCGGAACCGGAGAATCAGGTTGATGAAATAGAGGACTGCCAGTCCCGCGCCGGCGTAAAGAACCGTCCACTTGCAAGCCGCCCCAATGCCAAAAGTGAGCCCGCAGAGGAACAGATTGAGGGCATTTAAGCAAGGTTTGCCGTTCTTCCCCACGGTTTTGCCGGTAAAGTAGCGGTAGAGGAAGAAGTAGGACGCTAAAATAAAGAACACGGCGTAGGTGTCGATGGTGGCGATGCGGGTCTGGGTTAGGTGCATGAAGTCGAAGGCGAAAAGCGCGGTGCCGCAGAGGGCTAAGGGGGTTTTCCCAAAGAGATTTTTAATGAAAACGTACAGCAGCGGCACCATGAGAACGCCGAACAGCGTCCCCATCACCCGCCAGCCAAAGGGATTCATCCCAAAAAGGGCGATGCCGATGGAGAGAATGAGCTTGCCCAAAGGCGGGTGGGAGACCTCGTAGGGGTACACACCTCGCAGGTGCTCGTAGCCCGTGCGGGCGTGGTAAATTTCGTCGAAGTAGGTGGAGTTAAACCAAGTGGATTTTGCGGGGACGATATTCTGCTCGTCGGAGAGAGCCAGCGCGCCGTCGGTGATGGCGAGGGTGCCGTTTGCGTCGTAAACCGCCACCTCACCCAGCTCCATCCAGCCCTTGTCCGGGTGGGCGGTAATCCGCAGGCGGGAGGCCGCCACAGGGGTTTCCAGCGGCAGCTCTTTCCACTTGAATAAGTCCACATAGGTCTGGTCAAAGGTGCCGAGTTCCTCCCAGACCGCGCCGTCGCTGGAACATTCCACGGTGTAGGTGCCGGTGCCCAGACCGGGGTAATACATCAGCCGGCTCACCATGGGCCCATCTGGGAGGGTGTAGGTGAGGGCCTCTGTGTCGGTCTCTGTGACGAATTGGGCGAAGGACTCCGGGGCTTTCATACTGCCCAGCTGGAAAAAGGCGGTGGCGGCGTAGGCGGCGGTGAGTAAAATCAGGGGGAGCGCGTCCCGTCTGCCCATTTTGTGTCGGGGCAGGGAGAAGGTGAGGGGCTGCCGGGCCTCCTGAATGGCAATCCACTCCAAGGAGTTTTTCCGGGCGGCCATGGCGCAGAAGTAGTAGATAAAAACCGCCGCCAACAGCACCAGAAGCAGCACGGGAAAAATGAGGGAGAGGGTCATGGGAAATACCTCCGAACATGATAATAAGAAATAGGGGGACGGGCAAATCCCGTCCCCCTATTCTATTTCTTTTTCTTCCGTTTGTCAAAAAAGGTTTTTGGCTCCTCGTCTACCGCTTCGCCCATGGCCGCGCCGTAGGCCTCTAAGGCCTCCCGCTGTGCTCGGGTGAGACTTTTCGGGGTCTGGATGGCCACGGTGATGAACTGGTCGCCCCGCCCTCTGCCGTTGACATCCGGGATGCCCTTGCCACGGAGGCGGAAGGTGGTGCCGGTCTGGGTGCCCTCGGGGAGGGTCCAGGAAACCGGGCCGTCCAGCGTGGGAATTTCCAAGCTGGCACCCAAAGTTGCCTGCAGGAAGGAGACAGACTCCGACAGATATACCGAAGTGCCCTCCCGGCGAAAACGGGGGTGCGGTGCCACGGTGACACCCACAATCAGGTCGCCTTCCGGGCCGCCGTTTTTGCCGGCGTTGCCTTGACCACGGAGGGAGACCGCCTGCCCGTTATCAATGCCGGCGGGAATTTTCACGGTGACTTTTTTCTGCTTTCGGACGGTACCCGCGCCACTGCAGCTGCTGCAGGGGGAGTGAATCAGCTTGCCCGCGCCGTGACAGCGGGGGCAGGTGGTGGTGGTGTTAAAGGCAAAGCCGCCGGCACCACGCTGAACCCGCACCACGCCGTTACCCCGGCAGTCGGGGCAGATTTCTGCCGTTGTCCCCGGTGCACAGCCGCTGCCTTTGCACATCTCGCAGGACTCGGTGCGCCCTAGGGTAATCACCTTTTCGCAGCCGAAGGCGGCCTCCTCAAAGGTGATGTTCAAGTTGGCACGGAGGGATTCTCCCTTTTGCGGGCCGTTTCTGGAACGTCCACCGCCGCCGCCGAATCCGCCGCCACCGCCGAAGAAGGACCCGAAAATGTCCCCTAAGTCAATGTCGCCGAAGTCGCCGCCGAAGCCCCCGAACCCGCCACCGCCGGGATTGAAGTTGGGGTCTACGCCGGCGTGGCCGAACTGGTCGTATTTGCTCCGCTTTTGGTCGTCGGACAGAACCTCGTAGGCCTCGCCAATCTCCTTAAACCGCGCCTCGGCGGCGTGGTCGCCGGGATGGAGGTCGGGGTGGTTCTCCTTAGCCATTTTGCGGTATGCTTTTTTAATGTCCTCTGCAGGGGCACCCTTGGGCACCCCCAGAACCTCGTAATAATCACGTTTTTGTGCTGCCATCTATCTCTCACCTCTACTATTGAACCCAAAATCCGCACAAAGGCGGAAAAAGACGGAACACGGATTGTCACACCCTCCCGTAGGAGGGTTCGCAATGACGAAATAGGGGGATGTCATTGCAAACCGGTGTGGCAATCCGTTTCCACGTCCTCACTTAGTTAGTCCTTTTTGTCCTCGTCTACTACGGTGTAGTCTGCGTCCACCACGTTGGGGTCGCCGTTCTGGGCCCCGTCGTTGCAGCCGCCGCAGTCGCCA
>JAVXKN010000064.1:0-7709 GCA_036647315.1 Oscillospiraceae bacterium
CTTTTAGACCTGCAAGAAAATGCCACGCTACAAAGCACTCTGGGCACTCTGCGTGCCAATCGGAAAAATCTGTAATCCATTTTTCGGACCAACGGGTCCACACATTTATTGGAGGCACTGTACATATATGAAGCACACATTATCGCGCTCCCTCTCCCTGATTCTCGCCCTCTCTCTAGCCCTGGCCCCCGTCGCCTCAGCCTCCATGGCGTTGGGCACCGAGGTATCCGACACCGTATCCACGCTGGCCCCCGGCCTCACCACCACCACCCAAAGCCTGTGGAGTGCGGCCTTTTCTGATTTGCGCACCGAGCGTTATCTCAGCTACACCCCCTCCTCCTCCGTCCGCCCTGTGGTCGTTTACGGCAACACCGTGCTGCAAAAGGGCACCCTCACCAAAATGGCTAAGGATTTGGAAACTGCCACCGGCCAGCGGGTGGTGGGCGGCACCAACGGTGACTTTTTCTCTCTTGCCACCGGCGACCCCATCGGTCTGCTGGTGACGGACGGCATTGTCCGCTCCTCCTCCTCCTACAACTTTGCCGCCGGGTTCCGCAGTGACGGCACCGCCTTTGTGGGCCAGCCCCAGCTTGTCATCAGCGGGTCTGCCGCCGGAAAAAGCTTCGGCATTGTGGACATGAATAAAACCCGTGATGCGGATGGCTACTACCTCTACACCAACGATTTTGGTAAAACCACGCGGCACACCCGTGCCGGCGTAGATGTGATTTTGCGCCCCCTCACCACCAATATTGAAGTCGCCACCGCTGAGTCGGCGGCGGAAAAACGCCTCTTCGACACGGCACTGGCCGCCTACGAAAAGCATCAGGCAGATTTGGCAGCCGGCGTAGTCGTCCCCGATCCCGCCATTCCCCCTGTGGAGCCTCCTGTTTTTAACCCCACTGTGGTCATGCCCACGGAAACCCTCCCCCTCAACCTCCAGCCCATCATCGGCAAGGGTGTTACCTATGTGGTGGAGCAGGTGCTCCAATCTACGAAGGCCATTGACATCCCCCAGGGCCGCGTAGTCATCACCGTCAGTGGCGGCTGCGATGCCGCCACAATCGCCAAACTCTCCGCTCTGGTCCCCGGCGACGTGATGAAACTCAATTTTAGCACCGCCGACCCCCGCTGGAACGAGGCGGTTTCCGCCATCGGCGGCGTGGCGCAAATCGTCACCGACGGCAAGGTGTCCACCACCCTCTCCGACGGTCAGGCACCCCGCACCGCCCTCGGTGTGAAGGCGGACGGCAGTACCGTGCTCTACACCATTGACGGCCGGCAGAAGGGGTACAGCGTCGGTGCCACCACCACGCAGGTGGCGGAGCGACTGGTGGAGCTGGGCTGTGTCTCCGCACTCAGCTTGGACGGCGGCGGCTCTACCATGTTCGGCACCACCGGTGCCGTGGAGCAGAGCTTCGCGCTGAAGAACAAGCCCTCTGACGGTAGCCAGCGGGCTGTCACCAATGCCCTGTTCTTTGTCTCCAATTTGGCCCCCACCGGCTTTCCCGGCTCACTGGCTCTGGTCCCGGAGGGCGGGCTGCTCCTCTCCGGCGCGACGCTGCCGCTGAAGGCTGTCACCATTGACACCAGCCATTTCCCCATGGGGGATGCCACAGATGCTTCCTTCACTGCCGCAGGTAGCGGCACCATCACCGGCAACCTCCTCACCGCCGGTACCACCCCCGGCAATGTGACCGTCACTGCCGGCGGCAGCGGCGTTTCCGGCTCTGCCACCTACAATGTCATCTCCACCCCTACCGCCATCTCTGTCAAGGACGAGGCCAGCGGACAGGTGATTACCGCGCTGAACGCCAACCCCCAGGGCACCACCAATCTCTCCGCCACCGCCCTCTATTATAACCTCCCCCTCATCGGCGGCGACAAGTGCTTCACCTGGAGCGTCACCCCCGGTCTGGGCACCATCACCCCTGACGGTCTGTTCACCGCCGGAGATCAGGGCGGCTCGGGCACTATTTCGGTCTCTGCCGGGGGCAAAACTGTCTCCATCGCCGTCACCATTGCCAGCCACATTCTCACGCTGGAAAGCTTTGAAGTCTCTCTGGGTCAGATTACAAACAGTGATACCGCTCAAGTAACTCTGGACGGTAAAACCGTCAAGTACGGGAAACAGAGCCTGAAAATCTCCTACAACGCCGGCGGGAACCTTTTGGCTAGCCTGTCTCTCCCCATTGCCATCCCCACCGGGGAGGAATATCTGAACCTCTGGGTATATGGCGACGGCTCCGGCACTGACCTAACCCTCATCACCGCCGACTTGGCGGGCACCCCCACCAGCACCTATCTGGGCACGCTGGGCTTCCAAGGCTGGCAGCAGCTCTCCCTCCGCCTGCCTGTGGGCACTACGGCGTTGCTCGCCCTGCAAATGTCCCGGGCAGACGGCATCCCCACAGCCGGTACCCTCTATTTGGACCAACTCACCACCAGTAACCGGCCCCTCACGGACGGCACACCACCCGCCATCACCCTCAAACTCAAGGACAATGCGGTGACGGCTGCGGTACTGGACAACGTGGATAAGAAAATCGTCAAAGAAAATGTCCGCCTCTCCTTTGACGGCAGGCCTTTGGACTTCACCTGGAACCCCAACACTCTGGCCCTTACCGCCACCCTGCCCGCCTATGACGGCACCCTCCACCGGGTTTCCCTCACGGTGACGGATGCCTCCGGCAATATTGGAAAAAGCGGCATAGACATTGCCCCCACCGACAAAACCTCTCCCCCGCCCTTTACGGACATCACGGGGCATTGGTCGGAGAACTACGCCCGGTTCCTCTATCAGCGCGGCATCTCCAACGGTGTCACCACCGATGCCGGGGTCCTCTATCAGCCCAATAAAGACATCACCCGCGGTGAGTTTTTCGTCATGACTGCCCGCTGGATGGGTCTGAATTTGGAGGAATACAGCAGCGTAGAACTCCCCTTTACGGATGCGGCGAGCATCCCCGCCTGGGCCATGAACGGCGTGAAAGCCATGTACTCCTTAGGCGTTGTCTCCGGCAGTGCCGGGGCTGACGGCATCTTCGTGAGATCCGGGGCCACCATCACCCGGGCCGAGGCTATGGCTGTGCTGGGCCGCCTGCAACCCCGCGGTTTCCAGGAGCCCGCCCTCACCTACACCGATGCCGCCTCCATCCCCGCCTGGGCCTACACCCACATCAGCTCCCTCACCGGTCAAGGTGTCGTCTCCGGCAGTGACGGCGCGGTGCGCCCCGGTGCCCCCGTCACACGCGGCGAGGTCGCCAAACTCCTCTTCACCATGTCCTAACCTGATACGTCCCTGACGGTTCTACCGTCGGGGACGTATTTTTACTTGATTGCGGATTGTATAAAAGTCCCGTTTATGGTACACTTCGATTGGTAAACTATTCCTATCGAAAGGAAGTGGGCAATATGGCGAAGCAGTCCGGCCAGAAGCTGAAAATTCTGGTGCTCTATCAAACGCTCTTAGCGCGCAGCGATGAGGACCACCCCCTCACCGTCCAAGAACTCATTGACGCGCTGGCAAAGCAGGACATTTCTGCCGAACGGAAGAGCATCTACACCGACTTGGAGGCCCTCATTTCCTTTGGGGTGGACATTCAGTGCCGCAAGGGGAAAATCCCCGGCTGGTACATTGCGGGCCGTGACTTTGAGCTGCCGGAATTAAAGCTTCTGGTGGACGCGGTGCAGGCCTCCAAATTCATCACCACCCGAAAAAGCGACGCTCTCATCAAAAAGCTGGAGGGGCTGGCTAGCCGCTATGAGGCAACACAGCTTCAGCGGCAGGTGTATGTGGACCGCCGGGTGAAAACCATGAACGAGAGCATCTACTACAATGTAGACAAGCTGCACACCGCCATCGCTGCCCAAAAGGCGGTTATTTTCCGCTACTTTGACTACGATATCGAGAAAAACAAATCTTTCCGCCGTGAGGGCGGACGCTATACGGTCTCCCCCTACGGCCTCACTTGGAACAACGAAAATTATTATCTGGTGGGTTGGGACGAACAGAAAGGCGATGTGCGCCACTTTCGAGTGGATAAAATGGCGGAGATTTCCGTCACCTGTCTTGCCGCCACCCCCGCACCCCGGGATTTCTCCCTTGAGGGCTACGCCGGGCGGCATTTTAGCATGTTCACCGGAAAGCCCGGCAACGTCACCCTCCGCTGCAAACGTATCATGGCAGGGGTGGTACTGGACCGATTCGGCAGGGACGTGATGCTCATTCCAGACGGGCCCGACCACTTCACTGTCACCGTGGAGGTGGCGGTAAGCCCCCAATTTTTCGGCTGGCTTTTCGGCTTAGGTGACAATGTAACCATCGCCGCACCCACTTGGGCTGTGGAGGATTACAAAAACGCGCTAAAACAGGTCTCTGAGCAATATATTTAGATTGCAATTTGCGAAAAAGCCTACTATAATAGTCAACAAGCAATCGCAAAAGGAGGATTTGTTATGACTGAGCCATTCCGCAAGGTTTTGGTGGCAAACCGAGGAGAAATTGCCATCCGCGTATTTCGCGCCTGTTACGATTTAGGGCTGCACACCGTAGCCATGTACTCCGCCGAGGACATCGGCTCTCTGTTTCGCACCAAGGCGGATGAAGCCTATCTGATTGGCGAAAACAAGTCCCCGTTGGGGGCTTATTTGGATATCCCCTCCATCATCGACTTAGCCCTCCGCCGTGGGGTGGACGCCATCCATCCCGGCTACGGCTTTCTGTCTGAAAACGCCGACTTTGCCAAGGCCTGCGAGGACGCGGGCATCACCTTCATCGGCCCCTCCTCCAAAGTGTTAGGGCAGATGGGGGATAAACTCACCGCCAAGGCCATCGCCCTAGCCTGCGACGTGCCCATTATCCCCGGCTCCACCGTGGCGTTAAAAGACGGCGAGGAGGCCCTGCAAAAGGCCAAAGAATTTGGGTTCCCCATCATCCTCAAGGCCGCCGGCGGCGGCGGCGGACGGGGTATGCGCCGCTGTGACAGCGAGGAGGAGGTCATCCCCTCCTTTAATCTGGTCAAGGGCGAGGCCAAAAAGGCCTTTGGCAACGAGGACATTTTCATTGAAAAATTCCTCGTAAAGCCCAAGCACATCGAGGTGCAAATTCTGGCGGATAAGCACGGCAACGTCTACCACCTCTTTGAGCGTGACTGCTCCCTCCAGCGACGCTACCAGAAGGTGGTGGAGTTCTCCCCCGCCTTCTCCGTCCCCCAAGAAACCCGTAACGCACTCCACGCCGACGCGGTGAAAATCGCCAAGTATGTGGGCTACGAAAACGCGGGCACCGTGGAATTTTTGGTAGATGCAGAGGGGCACCACTACTTTATCGAAATGAACCCCCGGATTCAGGTGGAACACACCGTTACCGAAATGGTGACAGGCGTTGACTTGGTGCGGGCGCAAATTCTCATCGCCGAGGGGCACCCCCTCTCCCACCCCGCCATTGGTCTGGGCAGTCAGGCGGACGCGAGGCTCAACGGCTACGCCATCCAGTGCCGTGTCACCACTGAGGACCCCTCCAACAACTTTGCCCCCGACACCGGCAAGATTACCGCCTACCGCTCCGGCGGCGGCTTCGGCGTTCGTTTGGACGGCGGCAACGCCTACGCAGGGGCGGTGATTTCCCCCTACTACGACTCCCTCCTTGTCAAAGTCACCACTTGGGACACCAACTTTGAGCAGTGCTGCCGGAAAGCGCGGAGAGCCATCTCCGAAGAGCACGTCCGGGGCGTGAAGACCAACATCCCCTTTATCACCAACATTCTCTCCCACCCGGACTTTATCGCCGGCACCTGCCACACCAAGTTTATTGACGACACCCCGGAGCTGTTCGACATCGTATCCGGTCAGGACCGGGCCACCCGTATTCTCAAATACATCGCCCAGATTCAGGTGGACAGTCCCGACGAGGAGCGGAAACAGTACGACACGCCCCGGTTCCCCGTAGCCACCGGCGCGCCCCTCCACGGGCTGAAGCAGCTTTTGGACACGGAGGGCCCCGAGGCGGTGAAAAAATGGGTGCTGGCCCAGAAAAAGCTGCTCATCACCGACACCACCATGCGGGACGCTCATCAGTCGCTGCTGTCCACCCGGATGCGCACCCGTGATATGCTGAAAGCCGCCGACGGCACCGCGGAAATTTTGCAGGACTGTTTCTCTTTGGAAATGTGGGGGGGTGCCACCTTTGACGTGGCCTATCGGTTCCTCCACGAGTCCCCCTGGGAGCGGCTGGACTTTTTGCGGAAAAAAATCCCCAACATCCCCTTCCAAATGCTGCTGCGGGGTGCCAACGCCGTGGGGTACAAGAACTACCCCGACAACTTAATCCGTGCTTTCGTGGCGGAGTCCGCCAAAAGCGGCATTGACGTGTTCCGCATTTTCGACTCCCTCAACTGGATTCCCGGCATGGAAATCGCCATGGACGAGGTGCTGAAGCAGAATAAACTCTGCGAGGCCACCATCTGCTACACCGGCGACATTTTGGACGAGAAGCGGGATAAGTACACGCTGAATTATTATGTAAACCTCGCCAAAGAGCTGGAAAAGCGGGGTGCCCACATTCTGGCTATCAAGGATATGTCCGGCCTCCTAAAGCCCTACGCCGCCAAAAAGCTTGTCACCGCCCTGAAAAACGAGGTGGGGCTCCCCATTCAGCTCCACACCCACGACACCACCGGCAACCAAGTCGCCGCCTATCTGATGGCGGCGGAGGCCGGGGTGGACATTGTGGATGCCGCTGTCTCCTCCATGGCCTCCCTCACCAGCAGCCCCTCCATGAACGCCGTGGTGGCGGCCTTAGAGGGTCAGGAGCGGGACACGGGTCTGGATTTGCAACGGCTCCAATCCCTCTCCGACTACTGGGCGGATGTCCGCCTGCGGTACAGCAAGTTCGACGTGGGCCTCACCAGCCCCACCACCGATATTTACCGCTACGAAATCCCCGGCGGGCAGTACACCAACCTCCGTCCTCAGGTGGTCTCCCTCGGTTTGGGTCATCGGTTTGACGAGGTCAAAGAGATGTACAAAAAGGTCAACGAGATGTTGGGTGACATTGTCAAAGTGACCCCCTCCTCCAAAATGGTGGGAGACTTGGCGATTTTCATGGTGCAGAATAACCTCACCCCGGAAAACATTGTGGAGCGGGGCGAGGCTCTCACTTTCCCGGACTCCGTGGTGTCCTACTTTAAGGGCATGATGGGCCAGCCCGCATGGGGGTTCCCGCCGGAACTGCAAAAAGTCGTCCTCAAGGGCGAGACACCCATCACCTGCCGCCCCGGCGAACTGCTGGAACCCATCGACTTTGACGCGGCCCGCCGTGAAGTCGCCAAATTCGACCCCAACCCGGATAACCGCACGGTGCTGTCCTGGTGCCTCTACCCCAAAGTGGTGGAGGAATACGCCCAGCACCGGCAGGAGTATGGCTACATCATGCGGATGGGCAGCCATGTGTTTTTTAACGGCATGGCGGTGGGTGAAACCAACCAGATTAACATTGAGGACGGCAAAACGCTGGTCATTAAATATTTGGGTCTGGGCGACCAGAACGAGGACGGTACCCGGAACGTGATGTTCGAGTTAAACGGACAGCGCAGAGAAGTGGCTGTCCCCGACAAAACCGCTGAAGTCAAGGGCCAGAAAGTGGTGATGGCGGACCCGGCAGACAAGAGCCAAGTGGGTGCCTCCATCCCCGGCATGGTGTCCAAAGT
>JAVXKN010000065.1:0-7691 GCA_036647315.1 Oscillospiraceae bacterium
CTGGAGCGTCTGATGGCCGGTCGCGCCACGCTGATGATCGCCCACCGCCTGTCCACCGTCCTCCGCTGCGACCGCATTTTGGTCATGGACGAGGGGCATATGGTGGAGCAGGGCAGCTATGAGGAGCTGATGGAACGAGAGGGCGTTTTCGCCGCTCTGGTCCGCCGTCAACTCATATAGGACAAAATCCCCGACGCTTTCCCGACACTTCTTGTTGTATCATGGAAAAAGCTAACTTATGTTCCATTTTCTCCCCAAAGCAGGTAGATTTTAGGGGATTTTTAGAGGATAAGGAGAACCACATTATGGATATTGACTACCGTCTGGAGCGGCAGCTCTCCGTCTTGGATCCCCGCCTTCACCGCCGCTACAAGGACTGCGTTGTAACCTGCCAAGCCATGCTCTCCCGCTATCAGAGCACCTTTCCCACCTATACCGACCACACGTTGCTCCATGCCATGGACGTATCCGACTTCTGCAACCGCCTGATTGGCGACCAGTTGGACGGCCTCACCGGGGAGGACCTCTATGTGCTTCTGATGGCCTGCCTGTTTCACGATGTGGGCATGGGCATTTCCTTGGAGGACTACGAGCTGTTCAAGCCGCAGCTGGGGCTCACCCACCTCTCCGGCCCCTCCTCCCAGCAGGAGCGTGCGGAAATCACCCGGGACTTCCACCAGGAGTTCTCCGCCTTGTTTCTGGCGAAATACGGCGATGTGCTGGACATTCCCAACGAGGCGTACCGCTTTGCCATCATACAGGTCTGCCGGGGGCACCGCAAAACCGATTTGATGGACCATGAGGCCTATTCCGCCACTTTCCCCGTGGAGGAGGGACGCACCGTCTGCCTGCCGTATCTGTCTGCCCTGCTCTGCCTTGCCGACGAGCTGGATGTGGCGGTCGACCGCAACATCAGCTTTCTGTACGACATGGATAAAATCGACAATCCCATCAGCCGCATGGAGTTTGCCAAGCACGAAGCCATCCGCTGGGTGGAGCTGGAGGAGCATATTGTCACCCTCCATGCCCACAGTGACGACCCCGCCGTGCGCGATGAGCTGATGCGTCTGAGCGAAAAGCTGGGGGACAAGCTGTCCTACTGCCGTCTGGTGGCCGCCACCTGCACCCCGTTTGTTATTACGCAAAAAAATGTGCGGCTGGTACTCAACGCCGCCAAGGAGGTACTATGAACGTTCTGGACAGAGTCTTTCATCTCACCGAGAACAACACCTCTCTTCGGAAGGAACTGCTTGGTGCCCTCACCAGCTTTTTTGCCATTGCCTATATCATCCTTGTCACCCCGGGGTATCTGAGCCAGACCGGCATGGACTACTCCGCCGTACTGGTCGCCACCTGCGTGGCCTCGGCTCTGGGCTGCTTTATTTCAGCCGCCTTCGGAATGCCCTTTATGATGACCCCCGGTGTCGGCCTCAACGCCTTTTTCACTTACACCCTGTGCTTTGCCATGGGGTACACCTGGCAGCAGGGTCTGGCGGTGGTTTGTCTGTCCGGCCTGTGTTTCTTGATTATCACCGTCACCCCCCTGCGGGATATGCTGATTAACTGCATTCCCCCCTCCATGAAAAGTGCTATCAGCGCAGGTCTGGGGCTCTTCATCTCCTTAATTGGCCTGCTCAACGCCGGTCTGGTCACTGCCCAAGACGGTGCTCTGGCTCTGGGCGAACTGAGCCTGCCCCCCACCCTGCTGGCTCTGCTGGGCCTGCTCATCACCGGCGTACTCATGGCTTGGAAACTGCCGGGTGCCATGCTCATCGGCATCATTATCACCACACTGTTGGGCTTTCCCTTGGGTGTAACCCAACTGCCCCAATCCATTACCCTCTCCGGCATCTCCCTCGCCCCGGTGTTCCTTCAGGCCGACTTTGGGGGTCTTTTATCCCTGGGTGTGCTCCCACTGGTGACGGCGGTCATCACCTTCACCATGTGCCTGTGCTTTGACTCATTGGGCTCCGTCATCTGCGTTGCGGGAGCGGGAGGTCTTTTGAGCAAGGACGGCAGCCTTGGCAAGTACAGCCGGGGCATGACGGTCTCGGCCGTGGGTACCTGCCTCTCCTCCCTGCTGGGCGGCCCCGCCCTCATTCCCCCGGTGGAGGGCTCCACCGGCCTTGCCGACGGTGCCCGCACCCCGCTCCACGCCATCGGCACCGGCGTTTGCTTTCTGCTGGCTATTTTTGTGGCACCCATTGCGGGGATGATACCCTCCGCTGCCACCGCTCCCAGCCTCATCCTCATTGGTATGCTGATGATTGGTAACGCCACCAACATTTACTGGCACAACCTTGAAATTGCCCTCCCCTGTTTCCTCACCATGGTGATGATTCCCTTTACCTACTCGGTGCCCGACGGTATCGGCATCGGTATGATTTCCTATGTAATCATCTGCCTGATTACAGGCAAGGGGAAAAAGGTGCCGCCCATCACCTACGGTCTGGCGGCCATGTTTATCATCATGTACATTCTTTCTGCACTTTAGGAGGTGAGAAGATGAACCGACTGGACACTTATTTCCACATTTCACAGCGCGAGAGCACTCTGCCCAGAGAAATTCGTGGTGGCTTCACCACCTTCTTCTCCATCGCCTATCTGACCGTCATCATCCCCGCCTTCCTCTCCCGGACAGGCATGGATGCGGGCGCAGTGACCGCCGCCACCTGCTTGATTGCCGGAATCAGCAGTCTGGCCATGGGGCTGATTGCCAAGCTCCCCTTCGTTCTGGCCCCCGGCATTGGCTTTAGCACCATGTTTACCCTCACCCTCTGTGAGCACTACGGCTACACTTGGCAGCAGGCACTGGCCCTTGTCTTTCTGTCCGGCATTTTATTTCTGGTCTTCACCCTCACCCCGCTGCGCGCCAGAATTATCGATGCCATCCCCATGCCGCTGCGCTTTTCCCTGTCGGCAGGCGTTGGCCTGATGATTACGCTACAGGCTCTGGTGAACTCCGGCCTCATTACCGCCGACAACAACTTGCTGGATATGGGAGCCATCATCTCCCCCGGCCCCCTGCTCACCCTCTTCGGCATTTTCCTCACCGCCGCCCTCCTGCTGCGCAAGGTACCCGGCGGGCTGATGATTGGCATGGCCGTGGTGCTTCTGCTGGGCATCCCTTTGGGCATCACCGTCCTGCCCGAGCAGTTTATGGCACTCCCCCACCTGAGTGCCACCGCCTTTAAGCTGGACTTTGGGGGGCTTTTGAGCCAGGGTGTCATTCCCCTCATTTCCTCCCTCATCACCCTCACTCTGTGCGACTGCTTTGACACTGTGGGCAATCTCTTGGGCGTTGGTAGTGATGCCGGGCTGACCGACTCCACCGGCGAGCTGCCCCGCCAAAAAGCCGCCATGGCGGTGGATGCGGCCAGCACCTGCGTGGGTGCTCTTTTGGGTGTCAGCACTGTCACCACCCTTGCCGAATCTGCCACCGGCATCCGCGAGGGCTCCCGCACCGGGCTTTCCGCCGTGGTTACAGGGCTGCTCTTTCTTCTGTTCCTCCCCTTCACGCCGCTGCTTGCCAACCTCTCCGGCCCCGCGTCGGTGGCCGCGCTGGTCATTTCCGGCATGACCATGATGAGCGGCATTACCCAAATCCAGTGGAAACACGTTGAGGTCTCCCTCCCCTGTTTCCTCATTATCGTGTGTATGCCCTTCACCTTCTCCATCACCACCGGCCTGGCCCTAGGCGTTATCTCCTATCTGGTTATCATGGTCTGCCGCAAGCGGGCCGCCATGGTGGACCCGGTGCTCTATGGGCTGAGCGGCCTGTTCGCCCTGATGTTCCTGCTGGGTGCCGTGGTGTAGCTTCACCGATTTTCTCCGCCCCATACCCCCGCACTGCCGTCTCAAAAAGAAGGTGGGTGGCAAGCAAACTGCTTGCCACCCACCTTTTGTATTTGTGAGAGGTGCCTTGTACCGGCTTATGCGGCAGCATACGCGGCAACTCTGTCTGCCACATTTTGCTGCAAATTTCTGAAAAAGAACTGATAGTCATATAGGTGGTACTCGCCGGGGGCAAAGAGCGATAAACCGGGAGGATACTCTTCCGGCGTGACATCGGGGACCTTTAATGTCCCCCGGTCACGGTCCAGATACGCACCCGTTAAATGGGGAATTTCTTTTTGAATTGCGCCGGAATAATCTGTAAAGCACCCGCCCAGATTTTGTGACGCATCGGCCGGTGTGTCGTCAGTTTTCCAATTTAGGGGGTTGATTGCCAGTGCCTTTTCTCCTGCGGGAACCACAAAGGAGGTGCCCGTCTCCACCGCCTCCGAATTAAAGGAAATGACACAGCCTGTGTCGGTTTCCCCGGCGGCCATTTTGATCCACGGGCACTTTGCCACTGTTTCCTCATATACCGGCCAGCCAATCAAGTAGGCGGCAACGAACCGCTGGGCATATTGGGGCTCGTCAAACAGGTCTTCCATCAGCATAAGCCCCAGCTGTGCCCCCTGGGAGAATCCCGCCAGCAGGAAGGGCCGACCGCCATTCTCCGTTTCAATATAGTGCATAAACGCCACTTTTACATCCTGATAGGCAAGTTCCAAATACGCGCTTTCGTGTTCGTGTCCATAAGTCGCCAGTGTCATTTGACGGTAATATGGCGCGAAAACGTTGCACGTTTCCTCATAAATCCCGGTTTCCATGCGAAGCGCGCCAACGAAAGAAGCCTTTGTGGTTTCGTCGTCCAGGCTCATGTTGTAGCGGGTTTCCGTACCCATATCCACGGTGGGGCATATGAGAAACACATCTGCATCTTGGGTGATTTCTGAAGGCGTTATCGCCCAATTTCCCGATGCGGAGTAGTCAGTTGTGTCGTTTGATTTGCAGCCGGAAACAGAAACAATCAAAAGCAGAGCAGCAGCTAGCGCGGTAATCTTTTTCATCATCTATCTCCACCATCCTTACCCTTTTGTTGGGGTACCTTGGGTCTGGTTCTTATTATGCCACAGAAAGCGTCGGGAAAGCGTCGATGTTATATTTTTTTCAATACCCCGACGCTTTTCCGACGCTTCGTTTGGTATACTAAAATTATATGGACGAAATGACGGCAATTTCTGATTTGGGAGGAAACAAATGATGAAGTTAAAAAACGCATTATCGCTGGTGCTTTCACTGGTATTGATGGCGCAGCTCTGTCTGCCGGTGGGTGCGGTGGCGGCGGGCACCCCCGATACCAACCCGGGTGCGGGGAAAATTGTCTGCACCCATCATGTGCATGATGAGAAGTGCGGCTACACCGAGGGTACACCATGTACCTTTGACCCTGCAACCTGCGAAATCTGCAATCCCAAAAATACCGCAGATACTAGGGTGACCCCTGCAGTGGAGAAAGTCTATGCCGTTTATGACGGAGGCACATTTTATGCGGCGACAGAAGCTGCTCAATCAACGGCAACGGCAACAGTAATTTTAGAGGAAAACAAAAAAACCATCACTCACCTCTACATCATGGGCGAAAGCGTACCAGGGGGCTTGATGGAGAACTGCACAGCACTTACAAGCGTAGCAATGGCGAATGTAGGCACCATCGGCGTTTATGCGTTTTTCGGCTGCGCAAACCTTGCAAGCGTTGCAATGCCCAGTGCAACCACCATTGGCAACTCTGCGTTTTGGGGCTGCGCAAACCTTAAAAGCGTAAATATGCCCGAGGCAACCAGCATTGGCAACCAAGCGTTTTCTGGCTGTGCAAAGCTTGAAAGCGCACAGCTATCTAAAGTACTCACAATCGCAATCGGCGATAATGCGTTTGACGGCTGCACAGCACTTACAAGCGTAGCAATGGAGAAGGTAGGCACTATCGGCGATAGTGCGTTTCAGAGCTGCACAAGCCTTGCAGCCGCTGTAATGACCAGTGCAACCAAAATTGGCATCCGTGCGTTTTTCGGCTGCACAGGGCTTACAAGCGCAACGATGCCCGAGGCAAAAACAATCGGCAATCATGCGTTTAATGGCTGCACAGCACTTGCAACCATAGAGTTACCCGCTGCAACCACAATCGGCAACTATGCGTTTTCCGGCTGTACAAACCTTGCACGCGCAACGATGCCTAATGCAACCGCCATTGGCAACTCTGCGTTTTACGGCTGCGCAAAGCTTACAACCATAGAGTTACCCGCTGCAATCACAATCACAATCGGCGATGATGCGTTTTACGGCTGCGCACAGCTTGCAAACGTAGACATGTCCAGTGCAACCAGCATTGGCAGCAGAGCGTTTTATAGCTGCACAGCGCTTACAACCGAAAAGTTATCCAGTGCAACCAGCATTGGCAGCAACGCGTTTAATAAATGTACATCGCTTACAACCATAGAGTTACCCAAGGCAACCAAAATCAACAACATGGCATTTTATGACTGTACAACTCTTTCAAGCATAAATATGCCCGTGGCAACTACAATCGGCCCAGAGGCGTTTTGGGGGTGTTCGGTTCTTGCAAACGTAAATATGCCCAAGGCAACGGCAATCGGCGATACTGCGTTTTTCAACTGTACAGCTCTTCCAAGCATAAATATGCCCGAGGCAACCGAAATCGGCAAAGAGGCGTTTAAGATGTGTTTGTCTCTTAACAGCGCAACGATGCCCAAGGCAACCACAATCGGCGTGAATGCGTTTAATGGCTGTACAACGCTTGCAAGCCTTACCCTTGGAGCAACACCGCCAACGACCGTTGGCACAGGTGCTTTTGCGGGTTGCCCCAAAACGAACGTTCTAACCATTCAGGGCAACATAGCCTTCACCGACACGGTACTTGCCGCATACACGGCTGCTGCCGCCAGTGACGACGATACAACCGACAATAAGTGGTGGGGCTGGACACTGCCGACTTCACTGGACGGCACAGGGGTATCGACCTCCGCAGGCACCCTTGCGGTTACAACAGGCAACGCTGCCACTACCTTTGGTGCTGAGAACGCAATTACCCTCACCGCCACCTTTGACAAAGCTGCAAAAGTAGGTAACAAAGAACTTTAGCCATCAATCAGGTGGAGTTTAAGGACGGAGTAAATACTCTTGGAACAATCGCAACCGCTACCAAAAATGCCGACGGCAAGTGGGTGGCTACCCTTGACGTGAACACAAAGGACTGGGCGGTAGGACCTCATAAACTGACTGCCACCTTTGCAGGCAACCATGAATTGTTGGGTGCTTCGACCACTAATGAAGTGACAGTTACCATCAACCAAGCAGAGCAAGCGGCACTTTCCATCGATGGTGTGCCAAATAAAGTGACCTATGGTGATGCAAACTTTACCCTTTCCACCACAGGTGGCAGCGGCACAGGCGCAGCGGTGACCTATGCAGTGACAACAGGCACTGACGTGGTTTCCGTGACTTCAGCAGGCGAAGTAACCGTGCTGAAAGCAGGGACAGCCACCATTAAAGCTACCAAAGCAGGCGACACCAACTATACTGCCAAGACCGGCACGGTGGAAATCACAGTACAGGGTGCAAAGCCTACCGTAACATGGGGAACAACAGCACAGTCCACAGACTACACGGGAAGTCCTGTTTTGGCAAGTGTACTTACAGCACCGACTGTTACGCTTGTAAAAGGCGAAACCTTTAAGGGCACAATCCAATACGCTTATGAGAAAGCAGGCTCGTCCACAGGCTATACCGATGGTTTGCCAACTGCTGCGGGTGAATATACAATCAAGGCAAAAATAGCGGCAGCG
>JAVXKN010000066.1:0-7498 GCA_036647315.1 Oscillospiraceae bacterium
AAGAAAGGAAGTGCCGGATATGATAGAAATGCGGATTGCGAAAGCGGGGGAGGAACAGGCCCAGCGCGCCCTGTGGGTGCAGGCCTTCGGGGATGACGACGGCTACATCGACCTTTTTTACCGCGACTGCTACGCCCCGGAGCATACTCTGGTGCTTTTGGAGGACGGGGTACTGCGCACCATGGCCTCCTTTATCCAGATGACCCTCCGCCTCCCCGACGGCACCACCCGAAACGCCGCCTACATCTACGCCCTTGCCACCCATTCCGACACCCGGAACAAGGGCTTTGGGCGGCAGATTCTCAATTATGCCGACTTTTACCTCAAAGAGCAGGGCTTCGACTGCGTCTGTACCGTCCCCGCCGAGGTGACGCTCCACCGATTCTTCGAGTCCGTGGGGTACGACGAGTGCTTCGCCACCCGCAAATTGGAGCGGATGAACAAGGGCGTGTGGGCAGCTGCCGAGGGGGACGAGATTGTCCCCGTCACCGCCCATGAATACAATGTCCTCCGGGATGAGATTCTAAAGGGCACCTTCTACATGGCCTACGAGGACAGCTGGGTGGCCCACCAGAAAAACGTCAGCGTCGCCTCCGGTGCGGACCTCTATCGGCTCACGGTGGGCGGGGTGACGGGCATCGCCGCCGCGGAATACTATGATTGTGACAGCGTGGGCATGAAGGAACTGCTCCTGCCGGAAAAGCATTTGGAGCGGGGCGCGGGACTGGTCAAGTCCCTGCTGCCCGCCCTGCGGTACCATATCCGCACCCCCGGCTTTGGGGAGAGCATGGCGGGGAGCTACGGACAGACCTTCGCCATGGTGAAGTGGTATCGCAAGCAGGATGCCAGCGATTTGGGTCTGAAGACCACCGGGTACTTTGGGTTGGCATTGGACTGATGCCCTTCCGATGATATAGTGTTTGCCGTATAGCACGGTGCAGCGGGCCCATGAAAATTGGGCCTGCTGCATTTTTCTGACAGTAAAAATTCATTCTCATGCAAAGAAGCCCCCAGAAACCCTGTGTTCATCGGGGACAGAGGGGAAACATCTGCAAGTCCGCGAGGAAAAAATCGCAAATTGGAATGTGTTTTCCCTTGACGGACGATTGTTTTTGGAGTAAAATATAGAAACGTTTTTAAGATTGGTGTGTTCTCGGCAAAAGCTAGTTTATCCGCGAGCGCAAGAGAAAGTAGGAAGTGAAGAAATGGCAAAATTCACCGTAAAGAGGGTATTCATGGCGTTTGTCACGGTCATCCTGGTCGCCTGTATTACCTTTTTCCTGATGCATTCCATTCCGGGCAACCCGTGGCTCTCCGACAAGACCCCCTCACAGGGGGTAATCGATGCCCTCAACGCGAAGTACGGCCTGGATCAGCCCCTCCATGTGCAGCTGGGCAAATACATGGGCAACCTGGCCCATGGCGATTTTGGCAACTCCATCCGTATGCAGAAAAACCGCCCTGTGCTGGATATCATCGTGGAGATGTTCCCGGTTTCCGCCAAGGTGGGTGCTATCGCCATTGCGTGGGCAATGATTATCGGCGTGCCCTTAGGGTGCCTTGCCGCCTACAACCGTGGCACATGGATTGACAGTGCCCTGCGGGTAATCTGCACGGTGGGTATTTCCATGCCGGGATTTGTGGTGGCCTCCCTCCTCTTATACTTCTTCTGCGGAGGGATACCGGATCTCAAGTTCTTCCCAACGATATTTGACGGCACGGTGAAGGCCTATGTGCTGCCCTGCCTTGCGCTGGGGTTCTACCCCATGTGCTATCTGGCGCGGCAGACCCGTGCGGCTATGCTGGACTCCATCAATCAGGAGTACATCAAAACCGCCAAGGCCAAGGGCCTCAAGCCCCGCCCCATCATCTTTAAGCACGCCCTGCGCAACGCCCTCATTCCTGTTATCACCTATCTGGGCCCCCAAATCGCCTTTACCCTCTGCGGCGGCTTCGTGGTAGAGACCGTGTTCTCCATCCCCGGACTGGGCAGATATTTTGTGCAGGCCATCCAAAACCGAGACTACCCCATTATTATGGGCACCAGTATTTTCTTAGCATCGTTCATTGTGATTATGAACCTGCTGGTAGACATCCTTTATAAGGTTGTTGACCCGAGAATCAACCTGGCGAAGGGAGGGGAATAACCATGAGCGACAAAAAGATGAAAAAGCCCGTCATGGGTTCCCTCCAAGTGGATGTAGAAAAAGTGGACTGGAACACCCTGACCCCCGGCGACTTTGAAAAAGCCACTCACGACGAAAAAGAGAGCTTCATGGCGGACCGCAAGAGCGTTTCCTACTGGCACGACGCTTGGCGGCGGCTCCACCGGAACACCGTTGCCATGGTTGCCATGGTGGTCATTATCCTCCTGGTGCTCTTTGCCTTTGTGGGCCCCCTCATCGTCCCCTACGGCAACAGCCAGCAGATTCGTGGCTCCGAAAACCTCCACCCCTGGCACTACACGTTAGAGGACCAGAAAAAGCTGGCGGACGCTCAGGCGGAAAACGAAGCTGCCGCCGATACCGGCACCCTGGACCCCACCGAGGCGGTGAATATCGCCAAGGCAAAGGCCGCCGCCGAGGGCAAAAAGCTCTCTGCCAGCGAAATTTCCAAAATCCGTATTGACGTTGCCATGCGGGTTGCCAACGCCTCCAAAACCCCTGCCGGCGAGGGCGAAAAGAGCGGAGCGGAACAAGAGGACGACCTGCGCCGCAGTTTGGGCATCCGTCCCAAGCTGGGGGGCTATTCCGTCACCGAGCTGGAGCAAAAGGCGGAGGGGGAAAGCGTATTCCCCCATATGTTTGGCACCGATAAATTCGGCCGTGACACCATGGTCCGTGTGATGATTGGTACCCGGGTCTCCATGATTGTCGGCGTGTGCGCCGCCCTCTTAGTGCTGGTGATTGGCGCGCTGTACGGCTCCATCTCCGGCTACTGCGGCGGCATGGTGGATACCGTCATGCAGCGCGTCGTGGAACTGATTTACTCCATCCCTGAAGTCCTGGTGATTCTGCTGATTTCAGCCACCTTAGCACCCACACTTCAAGTCTTCCAAAATGCGGGTGACGGGCCGCTGAACAAGCTTGTCACCCTCTTAGGCCCCAACCTGATTTCCATGTTCATCGCTTTTGGACTTTTATACTGGGTCACCATGTCCCGCATCATCCGCGGGCAGATTCTCCAGTTGAAGGGTCAGGAATACGTCACCGCCGCCCGGGCACTGGGTGCTTCCGGCGGGCGCATCATCAAGCAGCACCTGCTCCCCAACTGCATCGGCCAGATTGTGGTAACGACCTGCCTGCAAATCCCCTCCGCAATCTTTTTGGAGTCCTTCCTGTCCTTCTTGGGCGTGGGCGTGTCCGCGCCGCTGACAAGTCTGGGTTCCATGGCATCTGAGGCCCTGGCGGGGCTCACCACCTATCCGTACCGGCTCATGTTCCCCGCACTGATTTTGAGCGTGATGATTCTCTCCTTTAACCTCTTTGGAGACGGTCTTCGTGACGCATTAGACCCGAGACTGAAAAAGTAAGAAAGGAGAGGTGCACAATGAATGAATATCTGTTAGAAGTCAAGGACCTGCACGTCTCCTTCTTCACCCCCGCCGGTGAAGTGAAGGCCGTAGGCGGCATCGACTATGAATTAAAGCACGGCGAGGTTATGGGCATCGTGGGTGAGTCCGGCTCCGGCAAAAGCGTGGAGGCGTATTCCATCATCGGGCTGCTCCAATCCCCCGGCAAAGTAACCGGCGGCACCATCACCTTTAACGGCGAGGACGTTCTGTCCAAAAACAAGGACGAAATGACCGCCTTCCGCGGCAGTAAGGTGGCCATGATTTTCCAAAACCCCATGACCTGCCTCAACCCGGTGTACACCATCGGAAACCAGCTGATGGAGGCCCTCCGGGCCCACCGCAAGGACATTAAAAAAGATGCTGCCGCCAAGCGTGCCATCGAAATGCTGGAGCTGGTGGGCATCAACAACGCCGACAAGCGGATGAAGCAGTACCCCCATGAGCTCTCCGGCGGTATGCGCCAGCGGGTGATGATTGCCATGGGTCTCATCTGCGACCCGGAACTTTTAATCGCCGACGAACCCACCACCGCACTGGACGTGACCATTCAGGCCCAAATTTTGGAACTGATGAAGGCCCTGCAGAAGAAAACCAAAATGGGCATCGTGTTCATCACCCATAACCTGGGCGTAGTGGCAGAAATCTGCGACAGAGTTTCCGTCATGTACGCCGGAAAAATCGTAGAGCAGGGCCCTGTGAACGACATTTTCTATAAGCCTGCCCACCCCTACACCTTGGGGCTGCTGCGTTCCATGCCCCGCGTGGACGCCGAGGAGCACGAGCGGCTGATTCCCATCGAGGGCACCCCGGTTGATATGCTCAACCCCCCGGAGGGCTGTCCGTTTGCGCCCCGCTGTGAGCAATGCATGAAAATTTGTCTCCACAAAATGCCCCCCCATGTGGATTTGGGCGAGGGCCATCGCTCCGCGTGCTGGCTGAGAGTCCAGGAGCAGATAGACGCCGGAAAGGGGAGTGCCAGCCATGAGTAAGAACCTTTTGGAGATTACCCACCTGAAAAAATACTTCCCCGTCAAGGGCGTCAAAGGCCCCGGCGTTCAGGCCGTGGAGGACGTTTCCTTTACCATTAAAGAGGGGGAAACCCTGGGTCTGGTGGGCGAGTCCGGCTGCGGAAAAACCACCCTTGGCCGCACCGTCCTCCAGCTTTATCAGCCCACAGACGGCCGGATTATCTACGACGACGAGATTATTTTTGACGCGGGCGGGCTGCCCATGCCCCAGCTGGACGAGAACAAAAAAGTCGTCCGGGATGCAAACGGTGCCATCGTCTATGTGCCCAAGCTGACGGCAGAGGGAACCCCCGAGGTAGACGAGGCGGGCGAACCTGTCTATGAGCTCAGCCACAAAATGAAAATCAATATGCTCCCCTTCCGCCGGAAGATGCAGATTATTTTCCAGGACCCCTCCGCCTCTCTGGACCCCCGCATGACGGTGGGCGAGATTATCGGCGAGGCACTGGACATTCACAAACTCTGCGCCACCAAGGAAGAACGTGCAGACCGCATCAAGGAGCTTTTGGAGACCGTGGGGCTGAACACCGAGCACGCCAACCGCTACCCCCATGAGTTCTCCGGCGGCCAGCAGCAGCGGGTGGGCATTGCCCGTGCCCTTGCCGTGAAGCCGGAATTCATCGTCTGCGACGAGCCGATTTCCGCACTGGATGTGTCAATCCAGTCGCAAATTGTCAATATGCTGGAGGATATGCAGCAGCAGCACGGGCTGACGTACCTGTTCATCGCCCACGACCTGTCCGTGGTGCGGCACATTTCCAGCCGTATCGGCGTCATGTATCTGGGCAATCTGGTGGAGCTGGGGGAGAGCTACGAGCTGAACAAAAATCCGCTCCACCCCTACACCCAAACCCTGCTGTCCGCCGTCCCGGTTCCCGACCCGGAGGTCTCAAAGGCACGGCAGCGCATCGTTTTGGAGGGGGATATTCCCTCCCCCATGAACCCGCCCACCGGCTGCCGGTTCCACACCCGCTGCCCCTACGCCACCGACCGCTGCACCGAGGAGGTGCCCCAGTTTAAGGAATACGAACCCAATCACTGGTGCGCCTGCCATCTGCTGGAGAAGTAGGGAACGCTTTGTTTGCGTTTTTCCCGTTTTCTGACATTCTGTCAACCTTGACACACAAAAATGGGCAGAAAACACAGTTTGGACTTGCCTCTTTTGTTGGAAACGGCAAAGATTTAACAAATCCGTAACATTTACTTTACAGCACTACAGTGCTGTGGTATAATCCTACCTAACCTTTGAAAAAAGGGATTCCTGCAACCATTCGGTATCTCCGCCTGTGTGGCGTTTTGATACGAAATTGAATTTGGAGGGACACGCAATGAAGAACACTAAAAAACTGCTGACTCTGCTGCTGAGTGCCGCTATGATTGGCACAATGCTGACGGCCTGCGGCCCCAAGACACCGGCACCTGGTGCCGACGCAACCCCCGGCACCGAGGGCGAGGCGTTCGACCTCTCTCTCTGCTTCGCTTCCGAGCCCCAGAGCATCGACCCCGCCCTGAACTCCGCTGTGGACGGTGCCATCATGCTCCAGCATATGTTTGAAGGCCTCATGAAGTGGGCCGACTCCGGCACAGCTGTTAACGAGTCCGCCGGTGCTGCAAAGCTGGTGGAAGGCCAGGCGAAGAGCTACGAAATCACCGAAAACGCTGACGGCACCGTCACCTATACCTTTACCCTCCGTGATGATATTAAGTGGTCTGACGGCAAGCCCGTCACCGCTGGCGACTTCGTGTATTCTTGGCAGCGTCTGGCTACCCCCGCCACTGCCGCTGACTACAACTACATGATTGACATGGTTGTGGGCGCAGACAAGGTCATGTACGGCACCCCCGTGCTGGATGCCAACGGCAACCAAGTCTACATCACCAAGGACGCAAAGGGCGTTGAGACCGTTGTAGAGGGTCTGGAGTTCGACAAGGACGGCAAGCTCACCTCTGAGCTGCCCGAGAACGCAACCCCCAAGAACGACTATGCAGACCCCTCCACTCTGGCGGTTTCTGCTCCCGATGACAAGACTTTCGTAGTCACCATCATCAACAACTGCCCCTACTTCCTGGAAATCTGCGCATTCCCCGCCACCCTCCCTGTCCGTCAGGACACCATCGAGGCCAACGGCGACCAGTGGACCTTTAAGCCCGAAACCTTCATCGGCAACGGCGCTTATAAGATGACCACTTGGGAGCACAACGCAAAAATCGTCATGGTCCCCAGCGACACCTATTACGACTATGCAAACCTGGGCCCCGACTCCATCACCTTCGTGCTGATGGACAACAACAACGCTATGCTCTCCGGCTTCCAGTCCGGCGAACTGCAGTTCATCGAGGATATGCCCGTTGACGAAATTGCCACCCTGCTCAAGGACGGCAAGCTGAACATCGTGGACTACATCGGCGACTACTACGTCTGCTTCCAGAACCAGAAGGCACCGTTTGACAATCCTCTGGTCCGTAAGGCATTCTCCCTGGTCATCGACCGTAACTACATCGTCGAAAAAATCACCCAGACCGGTCAGGTCCCCGCCACCGGCTTTGTCCCCGCTGGCGTCTATGACGCACAGGGCGTCGGCTTTGACGACTTCCGTACCGTTGGTACCGATTATTGGGATGCGTCCGCCGATGCCTACAAGGCAAACTGCGACGAAGCCCGCGCACTGCTGGCAGAAGCCGGCTATCCCAATGGCGAAGGCTTCCCCGTTGTAGAGTATCTGTACAACACCTCCGACGCCCATAAGGCTGTCGGCGAGGCTCTGCAGGAAATGTGGAAGCAGGAGCTGGGCGTTACCGTCACCCTGAACAATCAGGAGTGGAACACCTTCCTCCAGACCCGTAAGGACGGCAACTACGACATCGCTCGTAACGGCTGGATTGCTGACTACAACGA
>JAVXKN010000067.1:0-1520 GCA_036647315.1 Oscillospiraceae bacterium
ATGGAACTGCTTAACCGCAATGCCGGAGGCGGACTGAAAAACGCCGCCGATGCCGCTATGAAAGGCAATCCCAACCAGCTGATGGGGCTGATGAATCAGCTGCTCCAAGACCCGGAGGGGGCAAAGGTGGTTGAAAACCTCAACAAATCCATGAAGCACTAATTGCTATGCCGCTGAAGGGGGGTGCGCGTTCCAATGAGCGAATTTGAAGACAAATTGGGTGCTATTTTGAACAATCCCGATGCCATGGGGCAAATCGCCAGCCTTGCCAAATCCTTTGGCGGTGGAGCGGCACCCTCTGACTTGTCAGCACCGGCGGACGAAACCCCGCCACCCTCTGCCGCCGACGGTGATTTGTTTGCGGCATTGGGCAGTCTGGACCCCCGCATCATTCAAACAGCCATGAAGCTGTTTACGGAATACAGCACCGGCGATGAAAAAAAGGTGGCACTTCTCAGCGCGTTGCGGCCTTTCGTGAAAGAGGAACGCTATGCCAAAGTGGACCGGGCCATCCAAGTGGCAAAACTCTCCCGCATGATTCGCATGGGGCTAGAGCTGTTCAAAAAGGAGGAACCAGAAGATGTATAATCGCTACATACCGGCCTCTGATGCCTATTCTCCCATCCCGGAGCCGGAGGAACACCGACCGCCCGGCCCGCCACCGTCCGGCGACTCGCCCTCTGCTCCAAAGGGGCCGCTCTCCGGCATAACAGACCTGTTGGGCGGCTTTTTGAAGGGCTTTGACCTGTCGCAAATCGACACCGGCGACATTTTGCTGGTGCTGATTATCGTGTTTCTCTACTTAGAGGGGGATAATCTGGAATTGGTGATTACCCTGGGTCTGCTGCTACTTTTCGGGTTCACAGACAAGAAAAAGGACGCTGAAGAGGCCGATTAGCCCCCTACTCTGTGAATCACAGTGCCATCAGGCAGGGAAAAAACCGTACCCGGCACCGCCGGGACCACCACTTCATAGGCGGTCATGCGGTAAACCAGCCGCTCATCCTTTACCGTTTCGGAGGACACCAAAAGCCCTGTATTCACCGATACCCAGTACCGCTCGTACTGGCCCAGTTCCTCTACATAGGTCTCTACATAAATGCAGGCGATGCCGCCTCGCTCCTCATAGCCGGTGGCGGTGATGCTGGTTTTTTCCAGGGCCAAAACATCCTCATAGGTAGGGATGTGCTGGGCAAGGTCCGCAGTTGCGCCATCTGCGTCGTAATGCTGGGCCTGCTTATCTCGGTTATACCACAGGTAAAAATCTTTTTCGCCGATGAGGCTGTGTTCCACCTGCCCGCTTTTTAGGGTAGCCGTTACCTGCGTCCAGCCCTCATCGGTAATGACATCAGCGTTCACTGTGCCCACCGCCGTGCCGTTTCCAAAGGTTTCAGTGAGCACTTGTCGGCTATAACTCTCAGGGCGGGTCAAGGTAACAATGACGCTCTGGACTGTATCTGCCGTTACCGCAACCTTCACATAGTCCCCCAAGGGCGCGTCGCCGGAGGGGACGCTGGACT
>JAVXKN010000067.1:1530-5439 GCA_036647315.1 Oscillospiraceae bacterium
AGCTAGAAATGACGGCTACCGCAATGATAACCGCAATAAGGAGCGCGAAAATGGTACGATTTTTCCCGTCCAACGCTACTCACTCCTTCCCTCTGCTCTCTTACGCTATCCCTTAAAATCTTCCACGGGCTTGGGCCCGCAGCCAAAGTGCCACAGAATTTCGTCCCCGATGCGGCGACAGGCGTTGCCATCACCGTAAGGGTTCACCGCATGGGCCATGTTGCTGTAAGCGTCCCCGCTGGTCAGCAGCTCGGCAGCCAGATTGAAAATGTCCTGTTCTTCCGTACCTGCGATTTTCACGGTACCCGCCGCCACTGCCTCCGGCCGCTCCGTTTCACGGCGCATCACCAGAACAGGCTTGCCCAGTGCCGGTGCCTCCTCCTGCAGTCCGCCGGAATCGGTGAGCACCAGATAGCACCGCGCCATCAGATTGTGCATCTCGTCTGCGGAAAGAGGGGCAATGAGGTGGACGTTAGCAAGACCATCCAGTCCGCTGTGGGCCGCCTGCTGAACAATGGGCGAGAGGTGGACCGGGTACACCAGCTCCACGTCGGTAAATGTCTCCGCCAGACGGCGGAGGGCACTCATAATCTGCACCATGGGTTCGCCGTAATTTTCACGGCGATGGCAGGTCACCAGAATCACTTTTTTGCCGTCGTAATCCAGCTTGTTGAGAATTTCAGTTGTAAAGTGATAGTCCTTTACAACCGTTGTCTTGAGGGCATCTATGACGGTATTCCCGGTAATGGACACGCCCTCTACAATGGCCTCACGGGTTAAGTTGTCCCGATTGGCGGCGGTGGGGCAAAAATGCAGTTCGGCGATTTTACTCACCAGATTGCGGTTCATTTCCTCCGGGAAGGGGGAGTATTTGTCCCAAGTGCGCAGTCCCGCCTCCACATGGCCTACGGGAATCTGGTGGTAAAACGCCGCCAGAGCACCTGCAAAGGTGGTAGAGGTGTCGCCGTGAACCAGAACCAAGTCCGGCTTTGCCTGTTCAAAAACACCCTCCAGACCCAAAATACACTTACTGGTGATGGTGGACAAGGTCTGGTTTTTCTCCATAATATTCAAATCATAGTCGGGCTTAAGCTTGAAAATATCCAGCACAGAATCCAGCATTTCACGGTGCTGTGCCGTGACACAGCAGAGACTTTCAAACTGGGGACGCTCCCCCAGTGCTTTTACCAGCGGTGCCATTTTAATGGCTTCGGGGCGGGTGCCAAAGATGGAGAGTACACGGATTTTTTTCATTTTGGCTCCTCCTCGGATGCATCCTCAGGTAATTTCTTATCCTGAGCGGCATCCTGCTGCTGGGTGGACTGGGCAGTCGCTTCATCCTCCGCCTGTCCATTCTGCTTTTTCTCGTTATTGACGACGAAAATTCGGGCGGAAACACCGCCGGCGGCACAGAGTGCCAGCAGTAAAAGCATAGCCTTTAGAGGTCCGCCGGTGGTGAGCACCACGGCGGAGAGCCCCAGAATGGCAGAAATCATATAGAGAACCGCCACCGCCTGCTTTTGGGAGAACCCCATGTCTATGAGCCGATGATGGACGTGGCTACGGTCGGCGTGCATGGGGTTTTGTCCGTGTGCAATGCGGCGGATGAACGCGAAAGCAGTGTCGAAAATGGGCAGACCCAGCATGAGAAACGGCACGGCGAAGGAGATAATCATGGGGAATTTGAACAGTCCCTGAATGGACACGGTGGCTAAAATAAAGCCCAAAAAGGTGGAACCGGTGTCACCCATAAAAATTTTGGCAGGGTTCATATTATAGGGCATAAACCCGATGCAGGCACCGGCCAGAGCCGCCATAAGCAGGGCTACCTCTCCCTCTGAAAATGCCATGGCAATCACCAAAAGCGTCATGGAGCTAATGGTTGACACACCCACAGCAAGGCCGTCCAACCCGTCAATCAAATTAACGGCGTTGGTGAGGGCCACAATCCAAATAACAGTGATGGGGATTGCAAGTGCGCCCAAGTCCCAATAGGGATTGGCACTGAACACATTGGGGTTTGAAAGGACAGAAATGACGTTTCCCGAAAGCACCGCCACCAGTGCCGCCACTATCTGCACCACGAATTTGAACATGGCGGGCAGACTGTAAATATCATCAAAAATACCCAGAACGACGATGATAACGCCGCCCAGCAGCATTCCCTGCATGGGCTTTGTGATGTCCACAAAAAGAATGACGCTGAGCATAAAGCCCAGTACGATTGCAAGGCCGCCCATCCGCGCGATGGGGTGGTCGTGCATCCGTCTGCCGTCCTTGGGCACGTCAACAGCTCCCACCTTTTGGGCGAAAGCCTTTACGACGGGGGTGATGATAAAGCTGACAAGTGCCGCTACCAGTAATGCGGCGGCTACGCCGCCCAGCAACTGTAATTTGATTGGCATGATTGTGCTCCTTCGCGTTATCGGGGCAAAAAGCCCACCTTTTTGTATACTTTACGCAGCGTCTTGTTTGCAATGACACCGGCCTTTTCCGCGCCGCTGCGGTAGACAGATTCCAAATAGGACTTGTCCGCCAGCAGTCTTACCGTCTCTTCACGAATGGGACGCAGCAGCTCCACCACGGCCTCACCCACTGCAGGCTTAAAGTCGCCATAACCCTTGCCCTCAAACTCCGCCTCAATTTGTGCGAAGGATTTTCCGGTGGAGGCGGAATAGATGGTCATCAGGTTTGCAACACCGGGCTTTTCAGCGGGAGCATAGCGGACACAGCGGGTTTTGTCGCTGTCCGTCACAGCCCGCTTAAAGATGCGCATAATGTCCTCCGGGGTGTCCATAATCCGCACTCTGCCTGTGTCGGCGTTCTCCGACTTGGACATTTTACTGGAGGGGTCGGTGAGCGACATAATCCGTGCCCCCACCTTGGGAATATAGGGTTCTGGTACAGTAAACACGTCGCCGTACACACCATTGAACCGCTGTGCGATGTTACGGGTGAGCTCTACATGCTGCTTTTGGTCCTCACCCACCGGGACAAAATCCGGCTGATAGAGGAGAATATCCGCCGCCATAAGGCTGGGATAGGTAAACAGCCCGCCGTTAATGTTATCTGCGTTTTTGGCACTCTTATCCTTAAACTGTGTCATGCGGGATAACTCGCCGAACATGGTATAGCAGTTTAGAACCCAGCCCAACTCCGCGTGCTGGGGCACATGGCTCTGAATGAACAGCGTATTTTTCTCCGGGTCCAGACCGCAGGCGATGTACTGCGCCAACTGCTCTAAGGTACGGCGGCGCAAATCAGCGGGGTTCTGGCGAACGGTGATGGCGTGTAAATCCGCCATAAAATAGTAGCAGTCGAACTGGTCAGCCCGTGCCGCCCAGTTTTTAATGGCACCCAGATAGGACCCCAACGTCAGCTCCCCGCTGGGTTTTACCCCGGAGAGCATGGTCTTTTTTTGTTCTTCCATCTATCAACACTCCTTGAGCATAAATTTCCATAATGATACCGAAGTATCATATCACAATAGCAGTTTGTATGCAAGGAAAAAGAGACTGCCGTCCCCCTTGACAAGTATTGCCCCGGCAGATAGAATAATAGGAACAAATCCCGATGTTTTTTGAGAGGAATGATACCATTGGAGCAAAAATGGTTTGACGACATGGAGGCGCGCATCCCCCACGGCGAGGTGCGCACGCGGTTTGCCCCCTCCCCCACCGGCTATATGCACGTTGGCAATCTCCGCACTGCACTCTACACCTGGCTCATTGCCCGCCACAACGGCGGCAAGTTTCTCCTGCGGATTGAGGACACCGACCAGGAACGTCTGGTGGCAGATGCCGCCGACATTATTTACAAGACCCTGAAAAAGTGCGGTCTTACCTGGGACGAAGGCCCGGACATCGGCGGCCCTGTGGGCCCCTATATCCAGACCGAGCGGCGGGACAC
>JAVXKN010000067.1:5539-7459 GCA_036647315.1 Oscillospiraceae bacterium
TGCGGTCTTACCTGGGACGAAGGCCCGGACATCGGCGGCCCTGTGGGCCCCTATATCCAGACCGAGCGGCGGGACACCTACGGCAAATACGCCGATTTGCTCATCGAAAAGGGTTTTGCTTACCGCTGTTTTTGCGACAAGGAACGGCTGGACTCTCTGCACAAGGCGGTGGAGGGTCAGAGCGTCATGGGCTACGACGGCCACTGCCGCAATTTGCCCCAGTCGGAAATTGACGAGAAACTGGCAAGCGGCATCCCCTTTGTCATCCGCCAGAAAATCCCCAAGGAGGGTTCCACCACCTTCTCCGACGCGGTGTTTGGAAACATCACCGTCGAAAACGCCTCGCTGGACGACCAGGTGCTGATGAAGTCCGACGGACTGCCCACCTATAACTTTGCAAACGTGGTGGACGACCACCTGATGGGCATTACCCATGTGGTGCGTGGCTCCGAATACCTCTCCTCCGCCCCCAAATATAACCTACTGTACGAGGCCTTCGGCTGGGAGATTCCCACCTATATCCACTGCTCCCCCGTCATGCGTGACGCTCACAATAAAATGTCCAAGCGTCACGGCGACCCCTCCTATGAGGACTTAATCGCCCTTGGCTATCTCTCCGAAGCCGTGGTGAACTATGTGGCACTGCTGGGCTGGAGCCCCGGCGGCGAGGAAGAAATTTACGATTTGGACGGCCTCTCCAAAATTTTCGATATCGCCGGCATTTCCAAGTCCCCCGCCATCTTTGACATGGAGAAGCTGAACTATTTTAACGCCACCTACCTCCGTGCCCTCTCCCCTGAGGCGTTTTTCGCCGTGGCGGAGCCCTATCTCAAGCAGGCAATCACCAATCCTCACATTGATTTGACGCTGATCGCACCTCTGGTACAGGGCCGGTGTGATACCCTTTTGGATATCGCGCCTCAGGTGGATTTCTTCGACGCTCTGCCGGAATATTCCAATGACCTCTACACCCATAAAAAGATGAAAACCGACTCAGAAAACTCTTTGGAAGCCCTAAAACTCACGCTGCCGATACTGGAGGGCCTGTCCGACTGGAGCTTTGATGCCATCCACGGTGCACTGATTGCGCTGGCGGAGAAACTGGAACTGAAAAACGGACGTATTATGTGGCCCGTCCGCACCGCCCTTTCCGGCAAGGCCGTTACCCCCGGCGGTGCTGTGGAACTCTGCCACATTCTGGGCAAAGCGGAAACGCTCCGCCGCATGGAATTGGGCATCGCCCAGCTCTCTTAAATTGCACAAGAAAATCGCCGCTGGCCTTTCGGTCTGCGGCGATTTTAACGTTTTGTCGATTATGCGTAAAATGCGTGTCCACCAATGGTGGTGACAAAGGGACGGCTGCGGGCCATCCATCCACCCAGTCTTGACTGGCAGAAGAACATGGCGTTATTCACGGTCACAGCACCGTCCAGCACCAGCTTTGCCGCAATCACGCTGACGGGATAGGGCGTATTGTAAACGCTGCCGTTCTGCACCGGCTGGAACTGTCCGCGCTGAAAGATGACACCCTTGATGGTGTTGGGGCAGTTATTTGCCGCTACACGGTTCATAATCACGTTACCCACCGCAATTTGCCCCACCAAGGGCTGATTGCCACTCTCTGCGCAAATGATGTGGGAGAGCCAGTAAAGGTCTTCTTCGTTGTAAAACTGCTCTGCCGGCTTCAGTGCGCCGGAACCGGTGGTAACGGAAATGCCGCTGACGGCATCCCAGGTCACGCTTGCATCAAATGCCTTCGCCAGAACACGCACCGGCACCATTACGGCACCGTTTTCAAACATCACGCCGTCAGCAATATAGAGATATCTGCCGTTGGCAATTAAATAATGCTCACCGGGTACCGCAGTAATCAGAAGATTATCTGCAGAAACCGTAGCCTGTTTGCCGTTCCAAGCAAGG
>JAVXKN010000068.1:0-7279 GCA_036647315.1 Oscillospiraceae bacterium
CCACAGGGGTGCCGTGAGCAAATCTGCCAGGCCTGCACCGATGGCGGCAGCGCCGATGGCATAGGGGGCAGGGAGGAGGCAGGCGGCCAGATAGATGAGGGCGTCCCCTAGGTGGACATAGCCCCCCGTGGGGATGGGGATGTGGAGCGCGTAGGCGGTCACCACGGTAATCGCCGCCCCAAAGAGCGCGGAAATCACCAAGTAGCGAAGTTGTTTTTGCCGAATCATCTATAAAAACCTCCTGTTAATTGTGCATACCATGAACGAACTCATGATACCACAGCTTTCCCCGTTGCGCCACCCCCAAAAGAGATGTTCCAGCGCAAATCACCAAACTGCGTGGAATATGCTTTGACAAATATACTACTACTGTGCTATAATATTTAATTACCCTTTCTAAACGAAAGAAAAGTACAATGAATTGAGGAACTACATGACAGATGTATTATTTTCCCAGCTGGATTTAGCACCGGAAATCATGAAGGCAGTCACCGAAATGGGCTTCGATGTCGCCACGCCGGTGCAGGCCCAAGTCATCCCCCTTGTCCGCACAGGCGTGGACGTTATCGCCCGCAGCCAGACCGGCACCGGTAAGACCGTGGCCTTTGCAATCCCTGCCCTGGAGGCCATTGACACCACGGAAACCAAGCCCACCGTGCAGGTGATTATTCTCTGCCCCACCCGCGAACTTGCCCAGCAGGCGGGTGTAGAAATCCGTAAGCTCACCGCCTTTATGCCCGGCGTTCGCGCCGTAGAGCTCTTTGGCGGCTCCGATATGCAGCGTCAGATTATGGGCCTCCGCCGCGCCAACCTTGTGGTGGGTACCCCGGGCCGTGTGATGGACCATATGCGCCGCGGCAGCCTGAAACTGCAGAATCTGAAAATGATTATTTTGGATGAGGCCGATGAGATGCTGGAGATGGGCTTCAAAGAGGACATTGAAACCATCCTGCAGGATGTCCCCGACGAGCACCAGACCGTCCTCCTCTCCGCCACCATGCCCCCCGCCATTTTGGCGATTACGAAAAAGTTCCAAAAGAACCCCCAGATGGTGGACATCAACAAGAGCCAAGTGACCCTGGATAACATCACCCAGACCTGCGTGGATGTGCCCATGGGCAAAAAGCAGCTGGCCATGAACCTGCTGCTCCGTTACCATCAGCCCAACCGCGCCTGGGTGTTCTGCAACACCAAGCACATGGTGGATGAGCTGGCGGAATACCTCAACAACAACGGCTTTGCCGCCGAGAGCATCCACGGGGATTTGAAGCAGTCACAGCGCACCAGTGTTATGAACAGCTTTAAGCAGGGCAAGGTGTCCGTCCTCATCGCCACCGACGTTGCCGCCCGCGGCATCGACGTGAACGATTTGGACTTCGTCTTTAACTACGACATTCCCACCAAGACGGAATACTACGTCCACCGCATCGGCAGAACCGGCCGCGCCGGCAAGCTGGGTATGTCCATCACCCTCTGCTGCGGTCGCCGTCAAATCGGCACCATGCGGGGCATCGCCCATCAGGTGAAGGCGGAAATCACCCAGGTGAACCTCCCCTCCGCCGCCGATGTGCAGAAAAAAGTCCAGGTAGACCAAGTCCAAAAGGTCATTGCCGCACTGGAAACCCCGGTAGTGGAGACCTACACCACCATGCTGGCCCAGATTTTGGAGAGCGGACACACCGCCGAGGAAGTGGCCGCCACCCTGCTGGGGCTTCAGTTCCCCATGCCCAAGGAAATTCCCCAGATTGCCAGCCCCAAAAAGTCCTTCGACAGACCGGACCGGGCAGACCGATACGACCGGTTCGACAGACCCCGTCAGGGCGACCGGTTCGACCGCAACGACAGAGGCCCCCGGGCGGGCGTAAAGCCCCGCGACAAGGAATTCCCCGTGGGCAAAACCGGCAAGCCCCGCCTGCCCAACTCCGCTTTTGCGGACGTGATGGTGGACGTGGGGTACGAAAATCATGTGGAGCCCAAGCACCTGGTGGGTGCCATCACCGAGCGTTCCGGCCTGTCCGGGTACGAGGTGGGCAAGATTGAAATTTTCGATAACCAAGCGGTGGTGGGTGTTCCCGCCGACCGTGTGGACGACGTGCTCACCGCCATGAAGGGCTGCAAAATCTGCGGCAAGGTCACAGAGACCGTCCGTCTGGCCCACGCCATGCCCTCCCACAAGGCCAAGTCCCAGAGCGGCGCGTCCAAGTCCGCCTTCTTCGCCGGCCAGCGGCTGGCAAAGCACGAGGGCGAACCTGTGAAGGCCAAATCTCCCGCCAAGGTGAAGGAGCCTGTCCGTCATAAGCAGGAGGACTAATTCCGCCCGGTACAACTAGAAATCCCCTCGCATACAATGGTTGAGAGGTTACTCTCAACGATGAAAGCGAGGTGTGAGCCATGACTCAACTGAAAACCATGCTGCTGCGGCTGAAAAGCCCCACGGTGCTGCTCAGCATTGTCTCCCAAGTGGTGACGCTGCTGGTGCTCTTCAAGGTTCAGGTGGATATGACCCTGGTGGGTGGTGCCGTGACGGCAATCTCCTCCATTCTGGTGCTCTTGGGCATCCTCAGCGACCCCACCACGGAGAAGAGGGGCTACGGGGACGACATTTTTCTCTGTCCCAACTGCGGGAAAACCGGTGCCCATCTGGTGACGGGGGACACCCTCACCTGCAAAAACTGCGGCACCCAGCACAGCAAAACCGTCAAATGAACAAAATGGCACGGGACGGAGGGGAAACCCTCCCTTCCGTGCCATTTTTTTGCTGCACGGAAAATGTGAATAATTCCTGATAAATGACAAGGTGTTGTTGCTTTTTTCACATGACTACGCTATACTTAGTATATGTAGGATCACTTTTAGAAGTAGAACCAAAACCCCGTGGGGAAAAAACATGGAGGTAGCATATGAAAGTCAAAAAAATGTTTGCAGGCATTCTCGCCGCAGTGATGGTGCTGTCGCTGGCAGTGGTTCCCGCGTCTGCCGCCATGTACCCCGATGTGCAGGATAACCACTGGGCCCGGCCCTATGTGGAGGATATGACCAAAGCGGGTCTTTTTAAGGGCTATTCGGACGGCAAATTCCGTCCGGCGGAAAAGGTGGATAACGCCACCGTATTGGCACTTTGCGCCCGCAGTGCTGTCTCCAAGGAACTTTTGGCTAAAATCGGTGCAGACCATCTGGCGGAAATTCAAGTTCTGTTCCCCGCCCCCGCTCCGGGAAAAGCCCGAGAGTATTCTTGGTTTTACAATGAGTTTGCCACCTGTCTGGAACTGGGAATCCTTACCCGCAGTGAACTGATTGCCTTGATTCAGAGCAATCAGCTGGTTAAGCCCGCCACCAAGGCCCAGTTTGCCTGCTATCTGGTCCGCGCTATGGGCATGGAGAGCACCGCCCGGGCCGTGGGTGCCGTGGAGACCAGCTTTGCCGATAATAACCAGATTCCCACCGCCCTCAAGCCCTATGTGAATCTGCTCAATCTTTACGGCGTGGTAGAAGGTGCCCCCGGCAACAAGTTTGAGCCCAACTCCACAGTGAACCGCGCCGTTGCCGCCAAGATGCTCTCCCGTGCCATAGGGGAGATGAAGAGCAAGGGCATGAACAACGAACTGCCCGCCTACACCACCTATCAGTGGGCCGCGGGCTACATCACCGATACCACCGCCGGCAATAACGGCGGTGTGAACCTGACCTTGAACAGCAGTATTAACAGCACAAAGACTTACAACATCCCCTACACCGCAAAAATTTATCAAGATAACCGCACCACGGAGCGCACCGCCCTCAAGACGGGTGCCTACGCCCGGGTGTGCTACGGTACCGATGGCGGGGTGGAGAGTGTCCGCGTCACCGCTGCAGACCGAATGAAAAAAGTCACCGGTAACATCTCCTCCATCAAGGAAGATTCTGTGGTGGTGGCAGGGAAGACCTACACCATGAATCGTTTTACCGAAGTTGCGGCGGGCGGCAAGGCCGGCGATCGCAAGGTGATTGACTACACCGCGGGCTATTCCTCCGTCGTCATGACCGTGGATAGTCTGGATCACATTTTGGATATGAAACTCTCCGGCGGCAAGCGGGTCATGGAGGGCATCCTCAAGGCGGTGGATATCTCGCCCACCGGCATCACCACCATCACGCTGTCCGCCTATAACGGCACCACTCAGCAACTCACCGTTCCCGCCGCCGCAACGATTACCGCCACCGGCGGTGTCACCGTGGCTCTTACCAGCGGCCATGTGGGCCGCCAGCTGACCCTGCGGGTGGAGGATAGCAACGTGAACAATATCTCCGCCATCGCCGTAGACACCGCCAGCAAATATATTCAAGGGGCCCTGCGGGTCATCAACAATAAGGTGAGCCCCGCCACCGTCAGCCTCTCCGACCCGTCTACCAACCGGCTCACCACCTATTCCATCTCCGCCCATTGCGCCGCCACTTACAATGACAAGCCGGTGGCTCTCTCGGCTCTGGTAAACGGCAGCTACGTCACCGCCAAGGTGGAGGGTGCCATGGTGACAGAGCTCTCCGCATGGCCCGGTGCCACCTACACCAGCGGCAAGCTCACCGGCATCAATTATGCCAACCCCACCACCCTCAAGGTCACGCGGGACGACGGGGCAGTGGTCTCCTTTGATATTAACTTGACCGCTTTGGAGGACGTTGAGATTCTGCGGGGCGGGAAAAAGGCCACCATCACCCAGCTTCAGACCGGCGACGAAGTCATGGTGACTGTGGAGTATAATTTGGTTACGCGCATTGAGGCCAAGGGCCAGTCCGCCAACGCTACGGGCATTGTCCAAGTGGTGGCCTTCGGCCTTACCGGTGCCCAGATTACCTTGCAGCACGCTGACGGCACGGTCAAAACCTACACCGCCTCCGCCAATGTCTCCGTCACGCAGGAGGGTGCCATAGTGCAGCTCAAGGCCATCAACGCGGGGAACAAGGTGGCTCTAGTCACCAGCGGCGACCAGATCGTTTCCGTTGAAATCCTCGGCACCGCCACTTCCAGCAGCAAGCTGGAGGGCACAGTCTATCAGGTGGATTCCAATAGCAGCTTTACACTGCTGCTGGCGGGCGGCACCCCTGTGGTGGTGAATGTGCCCAGCGACTTCTATGTAAACGACACGGTGGGCGGCAGCCAAATCCGCGTGTCCTCCCTAAAGCTGGGCGATAACATGGAGGTTTGGGGCAGCTATGCCAAGCAGGAATTCTCCGCCACCGTGGCGGTTCGCGTGCGATAATCTGCAACTGCAAAAAATGGTTTTAGACTTCTGCCAATGCAGAAGCGGCGGCACCGGGGGAGGGTTTCCCCGGTGCCGCTTTTTATCCCATAAAATAAAAACGAATAAGTGCAAAAAAGAGTTGACATTGGCGTACAACTTTGGTATTATATCGGAGTGCCTATTTTATGGGCGCAGTCTGCGATGATGCGGGAGATTGCGGCATTGCCGGTAACTTCCGCGGAGTATGTCCGAGCTAGAATCGGGCGGCTGAGAGAATCTGTCTGCGGCGTATATCGCCGTGCATGAGCAGAAACAGCCGGCTACAAGTGCCGGCTTTCTTCATGTCATGGAATGATACGCACGGAAACGTGTACAGAATCTTTCACCGTACGAAGCAAGGAACAGCAAGCAACCACAACTTCGTATGTTATAAGGAGGAAACAAACAATGGCAGCACAAAAAGAAATGATCCGCATCCGTCTCAAGGCTTACGACCACCAGCTCATTGACCAGTCCGCCGAGAAGATTGTCGAAACCGCAAAGCGCACAGGTGCCACCGTCTCCGGCCCCATCCCCCTGCCCACCAAGAAGGAGATTATCACCGTTCTCCGCGCCGTCCATAAGTATAAGGACAGCCGTGAGCAGTTCGAGCGTCGCACCCACAAGCGTCTGATTGACATCTTGAAGCCCTCTGCCAAGACCGTTGAGGCTCTTATGAGCTTGGAACTGCCCGCAGGCGTTGAGATTGAAATTAAGCTGTAAAACCTCTCCCCAGCATTTAACTTTGTTGTACCGCAGTCCTTACCTTATATATAAAGGTTTGGGCGGGTCAAGTCAGAAAGCAATGCGGAAACGTACCTGTTCTGACCAATAACCTTTAACAAGGAGGAAAACACATGGAAAAGGCCATTATCGGCAAGAAGGTCGGCATGACGCAGATCTTCGACGAAGCCGGCAAGGTCATCCCCGTCACCCTCATCGAGGCGGGACCCTGCACCGTAACCCAGAAGAAAACCATGGAGAAGGACGGCTACGAGGCTGTTCAAATCGGTTTTCAGGACGTCCCCGAGCGGAAGCTCACCAAGCCGGAGCTGGGCCATCTGAAAAAGGCCGGCGACGCACTGAAGAAGACCCTCAAGGAGTTCAGCCTGGATAGCTACGCCACCATCAATGTTGGCGACGAAATCAAGGCAGACGTATTCGCCGAGGGCGATCGCATCGACTGCACCGGCGTGTCTAAGGGCAAGGGCTATGCAGGCGTTGTGAAGCGTTGGGGCGCAGGACGTACCCCCATGACCCACGGCGGCGGCCCTGTTCACCGTCACGCAGGCTCCATGGGCCCCATCGACCCGGCCCGCATTTTCAAGGGCAAGATTGGTGCCGGCCAAATGGGCGACGACCAAATCACTGTCCTCAACCTGGACGTTGTCAAGGTTGACCCCGAACTAAACCTCATTGCTGTGCGCGGCGCCATCCCCGGCCCTAAGGGCGGCGTGGTCTTCCTTCGCACCAGCGTGAAGAACGTCTAAGCGAAAGGAGAGATACGAAATGCCTAAGGCTAACGTTTACAACATGGCAGGCAAGCAGACCGGTTCTATCGACTTGTCCGATGCCATCTTTGGGATTGAGCCCAATGAAGTTGTTGTCCATTCCGTGGTGAAAAACCACCTCGCCAACCTCCGCCAGGGTACACAGAGTGCCCTCACCCGCGCAGAGGTTTCCGGCGGCGGCAGAAAGCCCTGGAAGCAAAAGGGTACTGGCCGTGCCCGTCAGGGTTCCACCCGTTCCCCCCAGTGGGTGCACGGCGGTGTCGCCTTTGCCCCCAAGCCCCGCGATTATAGCTATGACCTGAACAAGAAGGTCAAGCGTCTGGCACTGAAGTCCGCCCTCTCCGCCAAGGCCGCCTCTGGCGACATTCTGGTGGTAGACGGCCTCATGATGGATGCTGTCAAAACCAAGACCATGGCTACCTTCCTTGAGACTGTCAAGGCAGGCAAGGCTGTCCTCATTACCCCTGAGGTCAATGAGAACGTGATGAAGTCCGCCCGCAATCTCCCCGG
>JAVXKN010000069.1:0-7239 GCA_036647315.1 Oscillospiraceae bacterium
GTCCGATTTATTTCTGAATGACCCGGCGCAAATTTGGAAATACTATCCTCAGAGTCTCAAATGAGGAGGTTTGCGCGTGATTATTCTGGATAAAATCGCCCTGACACTGGCCATTATCGGCGGGCTGAACTGGGGCAGCATCGGGCTATTCAAATTTGACCTGGTGGCGTTCATCGCCGGCGGCTCCGACAGCATCCCCAGCCGCATTATCTACACAGTGGTAGGCTTGGCGGCCATCTGGTGCATCACGCTCCTGTTTCAGTCCCGGGATTCCCGCAGTCATTCCTAATCAGAGGGCGCGTCGAAAAAGAGTTTCGGCGCGCCCTTGACTGTTTCCCCCTTTTCCTGTAAAATGGAAACCATAGAGGTGTACTATGAAAGAGAAATTTACCGTCACCGGCATGACCTGTACCGCCTGCTCCGCACACGTTGAAAAGGCGGTTTGCAAGCTGGAGGGCGTTCAGCGCGCCAATGTGAATTTAATGGGGGGCACCATGCTGGTAGAGCACGATGCCGCCTTGACAGATGCTGCCATCGTGGCCGCCGTCACCGCCGCGGGCTATGGCGCAAGCCCTGTTTTGCAAACGGCCCAAAACGGCAAAGCCTCCGCCGGTACTGCCGCCCCCTCGCTGACCGACGAACTGGTCAGCATGAAGCGGCGGCTGGTTCTCTCCTTCTGCTTTTTAATCCCCCTGTTTTACATCTCCATGGGCCATATGCTGGGTGCCCCGCTCCCCCACTTTTTCCACGGCACGGAAAACGCCCTCACCTTCGCCATGGCGCAATTTTTGCTGGTGCTCCCCATCCTCTATGTGAACGACAAATACTACAAGGTGGGCTTCAAAACCCTTTTTCACGGCGCGCCTAACATGGATTCTCTCATTGCCCTAGGCTCTGCCGCCGCCGTTTTGTACGGCATCGTGGCGATTTTCCAAATTGGCTACGGACTGGGCCACGGCGACCTGCCTCGGGTGGCGCGGTACTCCATGGATTTATATTTTGAGTCCGCGGGCATGATTTTAACCCTCATTACGCTGGGCAAATTTTTGGAAACCCGGTCTAAGGGCAAGACCTCGGAGGCTATTTCACGGCTCATTGATTTGGCACCCAAAACCGCCATCGTCCTCCGGGACGGCGTGGAATTGGAGATTGATGCCGCCGACGTTCTGGTGGGCGACCTGCTGCGATTAAAGCCCGGTGCCGCCGCCCCGGTGGACGGGCAGGTGGTGGAGGGGTTCTCCTCTATGGATGAATCCGCACTCACCGGCGAGAGTATGCCCGTTGAAAAAGCGGCGGGAGACCGGGTGATTGCCGCCTCGGTAAACGGCTCCGGTGCGCTGATGATAAAGGCGTTGCGGGTGGGCAGCGACACCACCCTGTCCCAGATGATTGCCCTTGTAGAAGAGGCCTCTTCCTCCAAAGCACCCATTTCCAAACTGGCGGACCGGGTGGCGGGGGTCTTTGTGCCGGTGGTTATCGGCATTGCGATTGTCACCGCCGCCGTCTGGCTGATTGCCGGATATTCCCCCGAATTTGCCCTCACCTCCGCCGTGGCGGTACTGGTCATCTCCTGCCCCTGCGCACTGGGGCTGGCAACGCCGGTGGCGGTGATGGTGGGTACCGGCAAGGGGGCGGAAAACGGCATTTTAGTCAAGTCCGCCGAGGCTCTGGAAACCCTCCACACCATCCACACTGTGGTGCTGGATAAAACCGGCACCGTCACCGAGGGAAAGCCCATTGTCACCGATATTTGTCCCGCTGAAAACGTCACAAAAGCCGCACTGCTGCAGCTTGCCGCCTCGCTGGAGGCCCCCTCCGAGCACCCCCTGGCCTCCGCTATCGTGGCGGCGGCCAAAGCCCAGAATTTAGACCTGCTCACCGCGGAAAACTTTCAGGCCACCCACGGCAGGGGCATCACAGCCCGGCTGGAAAACGCACAGTATCTGGCGGGGAACCGGGCCATGCTGGAGGAGGCGGGCGTTCCGCTGGGCGGATTTTCAGACACCGCTGACCGGCTGGCGGCGGAGGGCAAAACGCCCCTGTATTTCGCCAAAGAGGGCGCGCTTTTAGGGGTAATCGCCGTGGCAGACACTGTAAAGGCAAGTAGCATTACAGCCATTGAGGGCTTTAGGTCTCTCGGCATTGAAGTTGTGCTTTTAACCGGCGACAACCGCCGCACCGCCGCCGCTATCGGAACCTCGCTGGGCATTGCCAATGTCATCGCCGAGGTCCTGCCGGCGGACAAGGAACGGCAGATTGCGGCCCTGCAAAAGGCGGGGAAAAAGGTGGCTATGATTGGGGACGGCATCAACGATGCCCCCGCTCTGGCCCGTGCCGACGTAGGCATCGCCATTGGGGCCGGGGCCGACGTTGCCATTGAGTCCGCCGACGTGGTTTTGATGAAAAGCGACCTCAATGATGCCGTCACCGCCATTCGGCTCTCCAAGGCGGTTATTCGGAACATCCGCCAGAATTTATTTTGGGCATTCGTCTATAATATCATTGGGATTCCGCTGGCGGCAGGGGTATTCTTCCCCCTCTTTCAGATACAATTAAACCCCATGTTCGCCGCCGCCGCCATGAGTTTGTCCTCCGTATGCGTAGTCTCCAACGCCTTGAGACTGCGGTTTTTTAAGCCACAGCCCGCCGCCGTCACCCCGCCAAACCAAATTTCAAAAAAGGAAGTTGAACAAATTATGGAACGTCACATCATCATTGAGGGTATGTCCTGCCAGCACTGCTCCGGCAGAGTGGAAAAGGCCCTCAACGCCATCCCCGGCGTGTGCGCCAGCGTAGACCTTGCCGTTAAAACCGCCACCGTCCACGGCGATGCCCCCGAGGAGACACTCCGCAGTGCCATCACCGAGGCGGGATATGAGGTTGTCTCCATCCGCTAACCACTCCCCTTTTAGAATGAGGCGGCACAACGCTGTGCCACCTCATTCTTTTTTTGGCGCAAAAAAAGATTGACTGATTTGGAAAAGTTTGATATGATCGGTCTATCGTTATTCTTCACAAAATATAACGCTATTAACAAACACCAAACGGAGGAATGAGACTATGAAACGAAACCTGATTGCCCTGACCCTGGGGCTGCTGCTCCTTGGCGGCTGCGCCCCCGCCCCTGTCACGCCGGAGGCCACACCCACCCCGGACACCCTTGTGAGCGTCACCCCGGAAGCCACGCCCGCCCCCGCGCTCCCCTTAGAGGGACACAAGCTGATGGTATTCTGCGGTGCCGGCATGAAGCTTCCCTTCTCCGATATTGCCGCCGCTTTTCAGGCGGAAACCGGCTGTGAGGTAGTTCTCACCTTTGCCAACGCCGCCCAGATTCAGACCCAGATTAACACGGCACAGGAGGGGGATTTGTTCATCGCCGGCTCCGCTGAGGAACTAAAGCCCGTCAAAGAGTTTGTGTCCGTCAGCAAGGATTTGGTGAAGCACGTCCCCGTTCTAGCGGTACAAAAGGGCAATCCCAAAGACATTCGCGGCATTGCAGACCTTGCAAATCAGGAGATTCGCCTCCTTTTGGGTGACGCGGAGTCTACCCCCATCGGCAAAATCGGCGACAAAGTGCTGAAAGATTTTGAGATTTTTGACAAGGTGAATCTGGTGGCCCGCACCACCACCGCCCCCGCTATCGTCACCGCTCTGGTGGCTGACGAGTGCGACGCGGCCATCGTCTGGAAAGAGAACACCGGCAAAGAGGCGGAGCTGGTGGACACCCCGGACATGGACAAATACGTCAAAACCGTCCCCGCCGCCAGCCTCAGCTTCTCTGCCGATACCCAGGCACTGGAGGAATTCTTGGCCTATTTGGATACCGCCGCCGCCAAGGACATTTGGGTGCAGTACGGCTACGAAGTTTTGAACTGACTTTATGAAACAACAGCGGGAACGCAAAACGCCCTTTGAGCTTTTTTCCGCCGGTGTTCTGCTGCTGGTGGCACTCTTCATCGGGGGCAGCATTTTGGCGGTGGTGGGGGGCGGTCTGCCCTTTTTAGGAAAGGCTCTCCAGTCCCAGGAAGTGCTCTTTTCCTTGGGGCTCAGTCTGTACACCGCCTGCATTTCCACCCTTCTGTGTCTGGCTCTCGCCCTCCCCTGCGCCTACGCCCTCACCCGCCTGCACCTGCCGGGGGGCAATTTTTTGGAGACCCTCATTGAACTGCCCCTGTCACTGCCCAATCTGGTGCTGGGGCTGTGTCTGCTGATGGTTTTTTCCTCCCCTGTGGGCAAATGGTTGCGGGGGATGGGTTTTCCCGTGGTCTTTGACCGGCGGGGCATCATTCTGGCCCAGATGCTGGTGAATCTCCCCTTTGTGATTCGCCTCACCCGCACCGCTTTCGCGGGGGTGGACCGTCGGCTGGAACTCATCGCCGGAACCTTAGGGGCCACCAAATGGCAGTGCTTTCGCACCATCACCCTCCCACTGTCCCTCCATGGGCTGCTGACGGCGGGGGTGCTGGCCTGGTCACGGGCACTGGGGGAATTTGGGGCGACGCTGATGTTGGTGGGAGTTACCCGCATGAAAACGGAGACCTTGCCCGCCGGCATTTACCTCCACATCTCCACCGGCGAAAACGGCATGGCAATGGCTACCGCCGTCATTTTACTGGTGCTCTCCGCCCTGTCCATCACCCTCACCGGCCTCCTCAACCGCCGCCATCAGCTGCAGACTAGGGGGGTGCAGTCATGACGGAGGTTGAGGTGCGCCACCTGTCACTGCAAAAGGGTGCTTTTGCACTGCGGGATATCAGCTTTACCATTTCACCGGGTGAAATTTTTGTCCTGTTGGGGGAGACGGGCAGCGGGAAAACCTTGCTTTTGGAGTCCATCGCCGGGTTTTATCCCTGCGCCGCCGGCAGCGTTTTCATGGACGGCGTGCCCCTCACCGCACTGCCGCCGGAAGAGCCCCGCATCGGCTTTGTCTATCAGGACTATGGGCTGTTCCCGCATATGACTGTTTTTGAAAACATCGCCTACGGGCTTAAAATGCGCCACTGCCCTCGTATGGAACTGCAAAATACGGTGGAGGCCATTGCCCACACCCTCTCCATCACCGCCATCTTAGACCGCTCCTGCCACGCCCTCAGTGGCGGCGAAAAGCAGCGGACCGCGCTGGCCCGCACTCTGGTGCTAAAGCCTGATTTGCTCCTACTGGACGAGCCCTTTTCCGCACTGGACCCCCTGACCCGGGACACGTTACAGGGGGAACTGCTGCGGATTCATGAGGCGTACGGCTGCACCATTTTGCTGGTAACACACAGCTTTGAGGAGGCGCGCCGCTTCGGCTCACGGGTGGGCATTATGATAAACGGCACCTTGGCGGCAGTACGGCCCGGCGCGCAATTATTCGAGCCCTATGAACAGGACGCAGTCAACCGCTTTTTGGGCATCGGCACACAAGCCGCCGCCCCACGTTGAAAGGAGACGCCATATGACAGAGGAAGAACTTTTTAGAACGCTGAGGGAGGCCTTTCAGACCATTGCCGCCCAGCACCAGCTTCAAGCGGAGCAGGTTCACATTCAAAGCCGTACTCTATCGCCGGAGGAGGCCATCGGTATCACTGTGCGGAAGGATTTTCCCATTTTAACCGGCAAGGAGCAGATGCTTCAGGCGGAATTTATGGGCAGTCGCGGTCAGGCCTTTACCGACGCACCCGCCGTATTCCACGGCACTCTGGCGGACGTGCTGGCTTTAGACCTGATGGGGGACAACCACGCCCGTGGCCTTTTTATCGCCACCCTCAACGCCGTCATGTGCCATCTGGGTCTGGCGGAACACACCGTCCACTGCAAAAACGGCCAGCCAGAGGACTGCGCTCTCCAGGCGGTGGCATGGGTGCGGGAGCACTACGGCGCGCCCCGTATCGCGCTGGTGGGCTATCAGCCCGCCCTTTTGGAGCGGCTGTCGGAGGCCTTTCCACTGCGGGTTTTAGACCTGAATCCCGACAATGTGGGTCAGGTGCGCTACGGCGTTACCGTGGAACACGGTATTGACGCACTGCGCGAAGTGGTGTACGATTGGGCTGAACTGGTGCTCTGTACCGGGAGCACCCTCTGCAACGGCACCATCGTCAATTATCTGGGTCTGGACAAGGATGTGGTCTTTTTCGGCACCACCGCCTCTGGTACCGCCCCGATTTTAGGCTTGAAGCGGATGTGCTTTTGCGCGGAATAACCCTTTATTTTACGGCGTATTCATTTAGGGAGGTGCCCCCATGTCAGATGTACCCATGCGCATGAAACTTTCTCTCCGTCTCTTTTTTGGGGACGGAAAGTGCTTTGGCCCCGGCCCCGCAGAACTGCTGCGAGGTGTAGACCGCTGTGGCTCCCTCCGGGCCGCGGCACTGGAAATGAATATGGCCTACTCTAAGGCTTGGACCATGCTGCGCAGCTGTGAGGAGACCTTGGGCTTTCCCCTCCTGTCCCGTGAGGTGGGCGGGCATCACGGCGGTTCCAGCCGCCTGACCCCACAGGGCCGCGCCTTTTTAGATCACTACTTCTCCATGGAGCAGCGGCTCACCCAGTACGGCGAGGAGCTTCTGCGGGAGCCCATCCCCGCCGCCGAACCTACGGAGACCCCATAACAGCCTATAAAAACGCCGCCATCATGTTTGATGGCGGCGTTTTGCATCTGTGGTGTGTTTATTTGGCGGGGGCAAAGGTCAGGTGGAACCGCATACCCGCGTCGCCGGCAAAGACGATGGCACCGTCCTTGGGCAAAACGGCGGTCTTGTCGCCGTATAGGACGGAGGAGGACACCACAGCACCCTTGCTGTCGTAGACGTAGAACCCGCCCTTTTCCGGCAGGGTGACGGTCATGGTTTTACCCACGTCGCCGGGGGCAACCTGATACCAGCGGGCGTAGCCGGTGGGCTGGATGGTGGTGTAGGCGGCACCATTGGCGTAAATTGCAGGGACGGCGGCCGCGTCGGCATAGATGTAACCATGGACGTTCATATAGGTGGTGCCGTCCTGCTGATAGACGGTGGTGTCCTGCCCGTCACGGCCGGCATTGCCGGGGATTTGCAGGGCAAATTCTCCGTGGGTAGCATCGGTGAGCTTCACGGCACCCAGATAGCCGGGGGCGAACTCCGGCATCACAGCGGGGGGCGTGAGGAGGGTGGGGTATACCTGAGAGGTGTACTTCTCATTGAGGAGCACCAAACCCATAGCGGAGAGGCTGTCCCAAGCTTTTTGGGTGGCGTCGTCCAGCTTATTTTCCGGCAGCTTTTC
>JAVXKN010000070.1:0-7193 GCA_036647315.1 Oscillospiraceae bacterium
GCTGTGGAAAACCGGTGGGGGCTCCTGCCGCAAAAGATACGATTTATCCGCCTCTGCAGCCGGCGCGCTGGGCATGGTGTGCGGCGGAGCCATTGAGGTGGCGTTTCGGGTGGTGCCGGTGGTGCCACAGAAGCATATTCTGACGAAAATCGAGGCGGACTGAATGGACATCGGCTATTACAATTCTTATGCGGAAATTGACCTCAATACCGTCCGCAATAACATGGAAATCGTCCGCGCCCATCTGGGGAAGACCGCGCTGATGCCCGTTGTCAAGGCCAACGCCTACGGTACGGGCATCGCGGAAACGGGCAAGTTCTATGTGGAGGAGCAGGGGGCCACCGTTTTGGCCTGCGCCCAGGTGGTGGAGGGGGTGGCACTGCGAAACGCCGGCCTCAACTGCGACATTCTCCTCATGAGCGGTCTGCCCGCCGGCGCGGTGGAGGCCGCCGTAGAGTACAATCTGCAGGTGGCCCTCTTTTCCAAAGAGGGGGCAAAGGCGGTCTCCGACGCGGCACGGGGCCGCCACAAGACCCAAAAGTGCCAGATCAAAATCGAGACCGGCATGAACCGCATCGGGGTGAAACCGGGCGAGCCGCTGGACGAGCTGGTGGAGTATATTCTGTCCCTCAAAAACTTAGAAATCGTGGGTGTATTCACCCATTTTGTCACCGCCGGCGAGGGGGAAAACCCCTTTACCCGGGAGCAGTACCGCCTGTTCTGTTCGGCGGTGGACCAGCTGAAAACCCTGCCCCTGCAGTACATTCACTGCTGCAACACCGCCGCCACGGAGTGGTTTTCAGAGGGGTACAACACCCACGTCCGGGTGGGGAGCCTCCTTTTGGGGTACCCGGATATGGACGACGGCAGTAACCCTTGGGGGGTCAAGCAGTCGGTGAGTTGGCGGGCCTTTGTCACCAATGTTCACGACATGGAGCCGGGGGAGAGTTGCGGTTACAGCAGGCACTTTATGGCACAAAAAAAGACCACCGTGGCAACGGTGAGCTTCGGTTATGCAGACGGCTTTCTCCGTCCGCTGCCCCAGGATTTTGGGCCTATTTATCTGGGTGAAACCCGCACCCGGTACTTGGGCATCTGCATGGACCAGGGGTTCGTGGATGCCACCGGCATCGACTGCAAGGTGGGGGACGAAGTGACGATTTTCGGCTACACAAAAGGCGGGGCGCACCTGTCCCCCTACGAATTTTCCGTCTACGGTCAAGGGTACGAGGGCTACCTCTGCGGCCCCAACCAGCGGGTGGCAAGGGTCTACAAGCGGTAGTCCACGTCTTCCAGCTCCCGCGCCGGCACCTCGACCGTCACCAGACGGTGGGGGTGCTTTTTGATGACGGCAGACCCGCCGGTGTCCCCGGTGAGGGACAAAAGTTCCCCGAAGAATTCGGCGGGGAAAATCACCGGGTTGCCCCTGCGGTTTTCCGCGGAGAGGGCGACGATTTTGTCCGGGTTTTCCTCGAATTTTTCCAGCAGCTTTTGGACGCTTTCTGCCGTCAGATAGGGCTGGTCGCAGACGGCGAACAGCACCCCGTCCGCCCCGTCCATGACGGCAGAAAGACCCAGACGGAGGGAGGCTGCAATGCCCTCCTCCGCCTGGGTATTGAGAATGGTGAGATAGCCGTTTTCCGCCGCCCCCTGCAGAATTTCCTCATACTGGGAGACCACCACCCCTTGGGCAAACAGCCCAGCGGGGAGTGCGGAAAAGGTACGGCGAAAAAGGGGGATGCCCTCCACCGGGCACAGGAGCTTGTTGCCCCCGAACCGTCGGGAGAACCCCGACGCCATGATGACGCAGTGAACCGCAGGTTTCATCGCCAGAAGTTGACGGCGTGACGCTTGAGGTACTCGCCCTTGTTTTGGGAAGTCAGCTTGCCGTTTTCCACCACCGGCGTGCCGTTTAGGAACACGGTGTCCGCACGACCGGTGACCTCCATCCCCTCAAAGGGGGTGTAGTCGGCGGCTTGGGTCTGGTTTTGGGCGGAAATGGTCCAGCGGTAGTCCGGGTCCCAAACGGTGATATCCCCGTCGCTGCCCAGTGCCAGCACGCCCTTTTGGGGGTACATGCCAAAGAGTTTGGCGGGGTTTTCCGCCAGAAGCTTGCACAGCTGCACTTCCGTGATGTGCCCGCCGCCGACCCCGTAGGTGTACAGCAGGGCGGGGCGGTGCTCGGTGCCGGGGATGCCGTTGGGGATTTTCGAGAAGTTGTCACGGCCCAGGGTTTTCACGCCGTCGAAGTTGAAGGAGCAGTGGTCGGTGCCGATGGTGTCGATATTGCCGTCGGTTAAGGCACTCCAAAGTGCGTCGCTGTCTGCCTTTGCCCGGAGCGGGGGGGAGAGGACGAATTTTGCGGACTCGAATCCGGGGAGCAGATATTTGTCGTCATTGAGCAGTAGATATTGGGGGCAGCTCTCCACATAGAACTTCTGCCCACGGGCGCGGGCCTCACGGACCAAATTTAGGCCCCGCTTGGTGGACAGGTGGACGATGTTCACCGGCACCCCGGCGGCCTCGCTGATGGAAAGCCACCGGCAGACGGCCTCCGCCTCCACATAGTCCGGGCGGGCATGGGGATGGGCGGCGGGGGATAGGTGGCCCAGTGCCAGCTCACGGCGGATGCCCTCGTTCACCAAATCGCCGTTTTCGCAGTGATTACCCACGATGCCGCCCTCTTGTGCAACGGCGGAAATCACCTCGTAAGCCACCGCGTCGGAGACCCGAAGATTGTCGTAGGCGAAGTATATTTTGTAGGAGGTGATGCCCTCCCGGGTCATGAGGGGCAGTTCCTTGCGGGTTTCCTCGTTCCAGTCCAAAATGGACATATGGAACCCGTAATGGCAGGAGGAAACGCCGTCGGCGCGGCTGTGCCAGGTGTCCACCGCCTCCATGAGCGTGTGGCCCTTGTCCTGACAGGAAAAGTCCAAAATAGAGGTGGTGCCCCCCACTACGGCGGCGGCGGTGCCGGTGGCGAAGTCGTCGGCGGTCTGGTTGGGCAGCCCCTTATTCATGTCGAAATGGGTGTGGGTGTCGATGAAACCGGGGAAAATCAGCTTCCCTGTGCAGTCCAACTGGGTGTCCCCCATGAGATTGGGGCCCATTTGGGCAATCTTTCCGTTTTCAAGGAGCAAATCGGCTCGCTTGAGCCCGGTGGGGAGGACCAGGGTACCGTTTTTCAATACATGTGACATAAAATCACCTCACGAAAAGTTTGACAGCGGCACAAAAACCGCAATTCTGTGTTCTTATCATAGCATATTGATGGCAAATTGCAAGGGCAGGCGTAAAGAAACCGAAAATTTGTTTGGAATACTGAATAATTTTCTTGAACATTTCGTTGGCTTGTGGTATGATGGTGGCACAGAAATTTAGGCAATATGACTGTTTTTTGAAGGAGGCAGGCAAAATGGCAGAAGTAGGAAGAGCCATCGTCCGCGTGGACGCTTATGACAAGGTGACAGGGCGGGCGAAATATACAGACGATTTCCACGAGGGCCCCATGCTGGTGGCGAAAATTTTACACAGCACCATCGCCAACGGCACCGTCACATCCATTGATACCACAGCGGCAGCAGCACTTCCCGGCGTGGTAAAAATCCTCACCTACGAGGACGCGCCGGACATTCAGTACCCCACCCCGGGCCATCCCTGGAGCGTGGAGCTGGCCCATCAGGACGTGTCCGACCGAAAACTCCTCACCAATCGGGTGCGGATTTACGGGGACGACATCGCCGTGGTGGTGGCGGAGGACGTGATTTCCGCCGAGCGGGCGTTGGCGGCGATTAAAGTGACCTATGAGGAATATCCCGTCTACTTAACCCCGGAGCAGTCCATGGCCCCCGGGGCAAATGTCCTCCACGAGGAGTATCCCGATAATATTTTGAAGCACACCGTCTTCGGCGTGGCACCGGGCAAGGAGTCCGGCTTTGCCGACGTGGAGGCCGTCTTGAAGTGCGACAAATTCCGCCATTTTGCCGGTCGTTACGAGACTCAGCAGGTTCAGCACTGCCACATTGAGAACCCCATCTCCTACGCCTACATGGAAAAAGGCCGCATCACCATCGTGTCCTCCACCCAGATTCCCCACATCGTCCGCCGGATTACCGGCCAGGCGTTGGGCATCGGCTGGGGCAACATTCGGGTGGTAAAGCCCTACATCGGCGGCGGTTTCGGCAACAAGCAGGAAGTTTTATACGAGCCGATGAACGCTTGGATTTGCACCAAAGTGGGCGGTCGTGCGGTGAAGCTGGATCTCACCCGTGAGGAGACGTTCCAAAACACCCGCTCCCGCCACGCCATCTCCTTTGACGTTCAGGCGGCAGTGTCCGAAGACGGGCGTTTGCAGGCCCGCAACTGCTGCGCCATCTCCAATCAGGGCGGCTACGCGTCCCACGGTCACTCCATTGTGGCCAACGCCGTCACCGCCTTCCGCCAGACCTACCCCGATGCCATCGGCCACCGCAGTGAGGCCTACACCGTCTACACCAATCGTGGTGCCACCGGTGCTATGCGCGGCTACGGCATCCCCCAGTCCGACTGGGCGGGCGAGTGCTTTATGGACGATATTGCCCGGGAAATGGGCTGGAACCCCTACGAATTCCGCCTGAAAAACATCATGAAGCAGGGCTTTGTGGACCCCACCAACGGCATCACCTGCTATTCCACCGGCCTTGCCGAGTGCATGAAAAAGGGCGCGGACTACATCCACTGGGATGAACTGCGTGAAAAGTACAAGAACCAGACCGGCAGCGTCCGTCGGGGCGTGGGCATGGCGGTGTTCTCCTACAAAACCGGCGTGTATCCCATCTCACTGGAAACCTCCTCCGCCCGACTGGTGATGAACCAGGACGGAACCGTTCAGCTTCAGCTGGGTGCCACCGAAATCGGACAGGGCGGCGACACGGTATTTTCCCAGATGGCGGCAGAGGCCATCGGCATGTACACCGAAGATGTCCACATCGTCTCCACCCAGGACACCGACGTGGCCCCCTTTGACACCGGTGCTTACGCCTCCCGCCAGACCTACGTTACCGGCATGGCGATTAAGAAGGCGGGGCTGCTGCTCCGTGAGCGGATTCTCGATTACGCCGCTGAAATGCTGAATAGACCGGCAGCGGAACTGGATCTCAAGGGCCGTGACATTTACGCAGACGGCAAGGCGGTTCTCTCCATGGAAAAGCTGGGTATGGAGGCGTTTTACTCCCTTACCCACTCCGTCCACATCACCGCCGAGTGCACCAACCACTGCAAGGACAACACCTTCTCCTTCGGCTGCTGCTTCGCGGAAATTGAAGTGGACATCCCGGTGGGCAAAATCAAGGTGCTGAACATCGTCAACGTCCACGATTCCGGCATCCTCATTAACCCCAAGCTTGCCGAGGCACAGGTCCACGGCGGCATGAGCATGGGTCTGGGCTACGCCCTCTCCGAGGATATGAAGTACGACGAAAAGACCGGGCGGCTCTTAAACGGCAACCTGTTGGACTACAAAATGCCCACCAGTATGGACCATCCCGACCTCCACGTCCTCTTTGTGGAGACCAACGACTCCTCCGGGCCGTTTGGTAACAAGTCGCTGGGCGAACCCCCCGCTATCCCCGTGGCACCCGCCATCCGCAACGCCCTGCTGCAGGCCACGGGCATCCATGTGAACACTCTGCCGCTGAACCCCCAAAAGCTGGTAGCGGCATTTGCCGAAGGAGGGCTTCTGTAATGTACGATATTGAAAAAACCTATCAGGCTACCTCCATTGAGGATGCCATCGCCGCGCTGAAAAGCGACCCCGAGGCGGTGGTGATTGCCGGCGGGACTGACGTACTCATTAAAATCCGTGAGGGCAAGCTGGCGGGTTGCCGACTGGTGTCCCTCCACGATATCCCGGAACTTGCGGGCATTTCCATGGCGGCAAACGGCGACATTGAAATCGGACCCGGCACCACCTTCCGCCACATCACCTATAACGACCTCATTCGCAAGCACGTTCCCGTGCTGGGCGAGGCGGTGGATTGGGCGGGCGGCCCTCAGCTCCGGGCGGTTGCCACCATCGGCGGCAACGTCTCCAACGGCATCACCTCCGCCGACTCCGCCTCCACGCTGATGGCACTGGATGCCGTGTTGCGGGTGCAGGGGCCGGACGGTGTCCGCGAGATTCCCATTTCAGAATGGTATCTGGGCGTGGGCAAAGTCGCCATGAAGCACGAGGAAATTCTGATTAAAGTGATTATCCCCAAGTCCCACTACGAGGGCTGGAGCGGACATTACATTAAGTACGCGCAGAGAAACGCCATGGATATTGCCACGCTGGGCGTCTCCTGCATGGTGAAGCTCTCCGCCGACAAAAAAGTCGCGGAGGAAGTGCATCTGGCCTTCGGCGTTGCCGGGCCGGTACCCATGCGCAGCAGCGGCGCGGAACAGGCTGTGGCGGGTCTTCCTGTCGGGGAGGCCATCGCGCAAATCGGCAAGGCGGCGTTGGGGGACGTGAATCCCCGCACCAGCTGGCGCGCGTCTAAGGAATTCAGAATTCAACTGGTTGATGAGCTGTCCGGCAGAGCACTGACGGAAGCCGCTAAAAAGGGAGGTGCCAACGTATAATGGAGCTGTTTCATTGTATTGTCAACGGAAAGGCCGTAGAGTGCGGCATTGACCCCCGGGAGTCCTTAGCGGACACCCTGCGGGAGCGGCTGGGGCTTACCAGCGTGAAAAAAGGCTGTGAAGTGGGCGAGTGCGGTGCTTGCACCGTCCTAGTGGATGGCGAGGCCATCGACTCCTGCATCTATCTCACCATCTGGGCGGAGGGGAAGAAAATCCTCACCGTGGAGGGCCTCATGGACGAGGACGGCGAGCTTTCCGCCATCCAAAAGGCCTTCGTGGAGGAGGCGGCAGTCCAGTGCGGCTTCTGCACACCGGGCATCATCATGTCCGCCGTGGAGATTGTGGGCTCTGGCAAGCAGTACACCCGGGAGGAGCTGCGGAAGCTGATTTCCGGCCACCTCTGCCGCTGTACCGGGTACCAAAACATTCTAAACGCCGTAGAAAAAGCGGTGAATGTGAGCCACCAGTTCGTGGGAAAATAACATAGGTAAGACGAAAAGCAACGTCCCCGGCGTGGGGACGTTGCTTTTTTTGGCGGCGGGGGACGGGGGAACGGATTGCCACGTCGCTTCGCTCCTCGCAATGACAAATTT
>JAVXKN010000071.1:0-7157 GCA_036647315.1 Oscillospiraceae bacterium
CTTAGCATAGCGGGCGATTTCAGCCAGAACGAAGTCCTCCTTGCGGCTGTCTATCACCGTGGCAAAGCCCGCCATGCGGCCTGTGGGGTCGGAGACGGCGATGCCGGTGTGGGCGTCGCCATAGTCAATAGCCATCACTCTCATAAGGTACCCTCCTTCTTATAAATATTCTCACTACGAATGGTTCCAGTATACCACAACTTTTGCAAGAAAAAACCCCTTGACAGGTTGCGCACTGCGTGGTAAACTATTAGCACCTATGAAAAGGGGCATTTTTGCACAGGGTCTTACGGGGAACCTGCTGCAAACCTCTCGACCGCTTGCGGGACATAGGGAGGCAATTGCCGAATCCCACCGTAACACTAGTAGCGCGTTGCGCTTTTAGGTTGCCGGATTTGGCTCGTTGCGCCGAATCTGGCATTTTTATGTGCAAATTGCGACGCAAACAAATTCAAGGAGGTGCCGAAACGTGGCAAAAGCAGGCAACCGTGTCAAAATCACCCTGCGCTGTTCCGAGTGCAAGCAGCGCAACTACAACACCAAGAAGAACAAGAAAAACAATCCCGACCGTTTAGAGATGAACAAGTATTGTCCCTTCTGCAGAAAGCACACCGTTCACAACGAGACGAAGTAATGTGCCCTCCAGAGGCTCATAAGAAAGAAGGGTATCACCGAAAATGTCTGAAAATGAAAAGCTAGAGCAGGACGAACTGGCCGCCGAGGCCGAAGCCTCCATCGTGAAGGAAGACAAGCCTGCCAAGAAAGATTCTAAGGATTCCAAGCCCGCCAAGAAGGACAAACCCAGTTTCTTCGGACGCATCGCCCGTTGGTTCCGTGAGATGAAGAGTGAGCTGAAGAAGGTTCAGTGGCCTACCTGGAAGCAGACCCTCAACAATGTGCTCATCGTTATCGTATGCGTACTCATTGTGGGTGCCTTCATCTGGGTATTTGACCTCCTGGCTCGTCAGGTCATTTCTGCACTGCTCAACCTGTTCGGCAAGTAAGGAGTTAGTATCATGGCTGAAAATGCGAAGTGGTATGTTGCACATACCTATTCCGGTTATGAGAACACCGTCTCTGCCTCCATCGACAAGGCAGTGGAAAACCGTAACATGAAAGACCTCATCCTTGAGGTCAGCATCCCTATGGAAACCGTCACCGAAGTCACCGACAACGGCCCTAAAACCTACGAACGTAAGGTTTTTCCCGGCTATGTGCTGGTGAAGATGGTGATGACCGACGAGACCTGGCATCTGGTACGCAATGTACGCGGTGTCACCGGCTTCGTGGGCGACGGTACCAAAGCAATCCCCCTCACCGATGAAGAAATCGCTTCTCTCGGCGTTGACAAACGCGAGATTGTGGTTGGCTATCAGGTGGGCGACCAAGTGAAAATCACCGACGGCGCACTGGAATCTTTCCTGGGTACCGTGGAAGAAATCGACTTGGAACGCAGCAAGGTGCAGGTCATGGTCTCCATGTTCGGCCGGGAAACCCCCGTCGAGCTGGAATTGGACCAGGTAGAGCCTGTCTCCCTCTAATCTCGCATTTCCCCGTGGGAGGGACGCAAAAACGTCCCGTCCGACCACATTATTCTTAGGAGGTACACATCAGTGGCACAGAAAGTAGTAGGATACGTTAAATTACAGATTCCCGCAGGCAAAGCAACTCCGGCACCCCCTGTTGGACCGGCACTGGGCCAGCACGGCATTAACATTGCCGCTTTTACCAAGGACTTTAACGAGCGCACGAAGGCAGACATGGGCATGATTATCCCCGTCGTCATCACCGTCTACGCCGACCGCTCCTTCACCTTCATCACCAAGACACCCCCCGCTGCCGTCTTGATTAAGAAGGCTCTGAACATCGAAAAAGCTTCCGGCAACCCCAATACCAACAAGATTGGTACCATCAGCAAGGAAGATGTTCGCAAAATCGCAGAGATTAAAATGCCTGACCTCAACGCCGCTAACCTTGAGTCGGCCATGAGCATGATCGCCGGTAGTGCCCGTTCTATGGGCGTTACCGTCGAAGAATAAGGCGAGAGGAGGGTATTCACTATGAGAGGTAAAAAGTATCAGGATAACGTCAAGCTGATTGACGCAACTGCACAATACGAAGCCGCTGAGGCAATGGATTTAGTAGTTAAGACCGCTCCCGCCAAGTTCGACGAAACCGTTGAACTGCACGTCCGCCTGGGCGTTGACTCCCGCCACGCTGACCAGCAGGTCCGCGGCGCGATTGTCCTCCCCCACGGCACCGGTAAGACCCAGCGCGTGCTGGTTTTTGCCAAGGGCGAAAAGGCTGAGGAAGCAAAAGCAGCCGGCGCGGACTTCGTTGGCGAGATGGATCTTGTCACCAAGATTCAGAGCGAAAACTGGTTCGACTACGACGTGGTTGTCGCCACCCCCGACATGATGGGCGTGGTTGGCCGTCTGGGTAAAGTCTTAGGCCCCAAGGGTCTGATGCCTTCTCCCAAGGCTGGCACCGTTGCCGCCGACGTGGCAAAGGCTGTCACCGAGATTAAAGCAGGTAAAGTGGAGTATCGTCTGGACAAGACCAACATCATCCACTGCCCCATTGGCAAGGTCTCCTTCGGCGGCGCAAAGCTCACCGAAAACTTTAACGCCATCATGGGTGCTATCATCAAGGCGAAGCCCGCAGCCGCTAAGGGCCAGTATGTGAAGAGCTGCGTTTGCGCCTCCACCATGGGCCCCGGCGTGAAGCTGAACCCCGCAAAATTCGTGTAATTTCCCTTTTTATGGCTTTTATAGCGGCTCGGTGCAGGTTTTGCTTGACATTACCTGCACCGGCTGTTATACTAATTATCGTGTTCAAAGACAGCAGGTTGTTTGTAAATCCTGCCGAGAATGCAGCTCATAACGATTTGTTTGTGCTGTTTCGTATCTTTGGATGCGGGATGGCATTTTTTATGCCGCAATGATTATATGGAGGTGAAAAAATAATGCCTAATGCAAAAGTATTGACTGAAAAGCAAGCAGTTGTTGCTGCGCTGACCGAAAAGCTCCAGAAGTGCGCCTCCGGCGTGCTGGTGGACTATAAGGGTATCACCGTTGCCGAGGACACCGCTCTGCGTGCACTGCTCCGTAACGAGAACGTGGAATACTCCGTGGTGAAGAACACCATGGTGCGTTTTGCTCTTGACGATGTTGGGATGCAGGAGTTGGACCCCGTTCTGAATGGCACCACCGCTATGGCCATCAGCCACGAGGACCCCATCGCTCCCATGCGCGTCATCAACAAGTTCGCAAAGCAGTTCAACGGTACGAAGTTCGTCATTAAGGCCGGTTTCATGGACGGTAAAGTCCTGCCCCTGGCTGACGTCATCGCTCTGGCTGACCTGCCCTCTAAGGACGTTCTGGTGGCTCAGGTGCTGGGTACCATGCTGGCTCCCATTACCGCTCTTGCCATCGTCCTCAAAGCAATCGCCGAAAAGAACGGCTCTGCCGCTCCTGTCGCAGAGGTTGCCGCTCCCGCCGCAGAGGTCGCTGCCCCCGCTGAAGAAGTCGCCGCTCCCGTTGAGGAAGTTGCCGCTCCTGTCGCAGAGGTCGCTGCTCCCGCTGAAGAGACTCCCGCAGAATAAGTTCTGCATCATTTTAGATTCCAAAATTTGAATCAAACCATATAGGAGGTTTATTATCATGGCTAACGAAAAAATTACCGCTCTGATTGAAGAAGTAAAGACCCTCACCGTGCTGGAGCTCTCCGAGCTCGTCCATGCTCTGGAAGAAGAATTCGGCGTTTCCGCCGCTGCTATGGCCGCTCCCGCTGCTGCCGGTGCCGCTGCTCCTGCCACTGAAGAGAAGACCGAGTTCGACGTTATGCTTCTCGAAGCAGGCGCGGAGAAGATCAAGGTCATCAAGGCTGTCCGCGAAATCACCGGTCTCGGCCTTGCCGAGTCCAAGGCTCTCGTCGAAGCTGCCCCCAAGGCAATCAAAGAGGGCGTCAACAAGGACGACGGTGCTGCTTTCCTTGCAAAGCTGACCGAAGCCGGCGCAAAGGCAGAACTGAAGTAATCAGTTTTACATGCTTTCTAAAAAATCACCCGATTCTAACGAATCGGGTGATTTTTTTAATGCCTATTTTTTGCGGGGACCACGGAGGCCTTCGGCTTTTTTGGCGGGCTTTGCCCAGCCGGCCTTCCGCTTGATTTTTTTCGGCTGCTCCGTAGGGGCGGCGGATTTTGGTGCGGGCTTGCCTGCCGATTTTCCGGCGGGTTTCCCCTTGCCTTGATAGGGTGCTCCGTAAGGGTTCTGCCCGAAGCTACCGGGCTTGGGCTTGCCACGGTGAGCGGTGGCGGGACCACGGCCTCCCCTGCCCCCTGCCGGTTTTTCGCCGTGAGTGTCGCCCTCTGCGGTGGGTTTCCCCTTTCCGTACCCGTATCCCTCCCCTTTTCGGGGCTGGTTGGGCCGGATGAGACAGGTGGGCTCGTAGCCGATTAGGTCCTCACGGTGGGCAGCGTGGAGGGCGGACAGCACCAGCGCGCGCTTTTCCGGCCGTTTCCACTGCATCAGTGCCCGCTGCATGGCTTTTTCCTCCGGGGTTTTAGGGACAAAGACCTCACGCATGGTGCGGGGGTCGATGCCGGTGTAGTACATACAGGTGGACAGGGTTCCCGGCGTGGGGTAAAAGTCCTGGACCTGTTCCGGCTGACGGCCCGACTTTTTCAGCCATTCCGCCAGAGACACAGCATCGTTAATGGTGCAGCCCGGGTGGGAGGACATGAGGTAGGGCACCAAATACTGCTCCTTGCCGCACTTTTCGTTGTATTTCTCGTACTGCTGGGCGAATTTCTCATAGACGTCAATATGTGGCTTGCCCATATAGTCCAAAACGCTATCCACGCAGTGCTCCGGGGCCACCTTGAGCTGGCCGGAGACGTGGTGCTCTACCAGCTCCTTGAAAAAGGTTTTGTCCTTATCTTGAAGCATATAGTCAAAGCGGATGCCGGAGCGGATGAAGATTTTTTTCACCTTGGGAATCTCACGCAGTTCCCGGAGAAGCTTGAGGTAGTCCGAGTGGTCCGCGTCCAAGTTGGGGCAGGGCGTGGGGGCCAGACAGGCGCGGTTTTTGCACAGTCCCGCCTTGAGCTGCTTTTGGCAGGACGGACGGCGCAGGTTGGCGGTGGGGCCGCCTACGTCGTGAATATAGCCCTTAAAGCCCGGGTGTTTGGTGAGGGCAGTCACCTCGCGGATGACGCTCTCGTGGCTCCGGGAGGAGATGACCCGCCCTTGATGGAATGCCAAAGAGCAGAAATTGCAGGCACCGAAACAGCCCCGATTGTGGATCACGGAAAAGCGCACCTCTTCAATGGAGGGCACGCCGCCCATATCGTCATACATGGGGTGGGGCTCCCGAACGTAGGGCAGCTCCGCCACCCGGTCCAGTTCCTCGGTAGTTAGGGGCATGGCGGGAGGATTGACGATTAACATCTGGTCGCCGTGCCGCTGGAGCACCGCTCTCCCGCGGAAAGGGTCGTGTTCGTCGTATTGCAGCTTGTTGGCGATGGCGTATTCCCGCTTATTTTCGCAGACCGTCTCAAAGCTGGCGCACTCTACCATGGGGTAGACGCAGGGGGCGGCGTTTGGCGCGGTAAAGGCGGTTCCCCTCACATCCGTTATCTCGGAAATGGGGGTGCCGGAGGCCAGACGGGCGGCGATTTCCGCCGTGGCGGTCTCCCCCATGCCGTAGACCAGCAAATCCGCCTGACTGTCAAACAAAACGCTGCGGCGCACCTTGTCGTCCCAGTAGTCATAGTGGGCAAACCGGCGGAGAGATGCCTCTAAGCCGCCGATAATCAGCGGAATATCGCCGAACACCTGACGGATGCAGTTGGCATAGACCACGGCTGCGTGGTCGGGGCGCAGGCCCGCCTTGTTTCCCGGGGAATAGGCATCGTCGTGGCGGCGGCGTTTGGCAACGGTGTAGTGGGCCACCATAGAGTCGATATTGCCGGCGGAGAGCATGACCCCCAGCCGTGGTTTCCCAAGGGCTGTAAAGTCGTTCAGCTTGCGCCAATCCGGCTGGGCCAAAATCGCCACACGGTACCCCTCCGCCTCTAAAAGTCGGGAGATGATGGCGGTGCCGAAGGAGGGGTGGTCCACATAGGCATCGCCGGTGATGACGAGGAAGTCGTAGCTGTCCCAGCCACGTTCCTTCATGTCCTGTTTTGAAACCGGGAGAAATTGGGTGTTTGTCATAATTGCCTCAAATCTTTAGTATCCGATATATTTTTGCAGAATGTCCAGTGGTACGCGGGTACCCTTGGCCTCGCCCACCTTGCGGAAACCGTTGCGGGCGTAAAAACGCTGGGCTACCTCGTTATCGGGGGCACAGCGCAGGCGGAGATATTCCCGACCCAGCGGCCGGTATACCGACACCGCCTGGCCTAGCATCTGAACTCCGATGCCCAAACGGCGGTACTTCGGGAGCATATAGAAAAAGGGAATCCAGCCGATTTTTTGCTCCGCGTCACGGTCGATATCCAGTTGTAACAGCCCCGCCGGCTGACGGTTTAGCAGAGCTTTCCAAAGGGCGTTGGGGTGGGCCTTTGCCTGACCCTTGGCATCAAAGAGAAAGCCATCGCCATCGAAATTTAGGAGACTGCCGTGGATGGTAATCCAGGCCTCTTTGCGGGCTTCGTAGTAAAAATCGGCGTCTTTTTTCATGTTTAAGGGCTGGTAGTAGAGGTTGGCGTCCCGGGTGGTGCCCCCCTCCCCTTGCCACCACTTCTGACTGGCAAGGGTGCTGATTTCCTCTGGGAGATGGGTGGCGTCGTTTTCAAAAATCACACTGCCCTGCCCGTTTTCAAACTGCAACAGGTTCACGGCGGTGTTGTCGCCGTGGGGGATTTCTTTCATCTGGTCGATGGGTAGGCCGTGGAGGGCTGTGAGAACGGTGCGAATGGCCATACCATGAGAGAAAACCGCCACAGTTCTGTCTGGGTTTTCTGCGGCAATTTTTTGGACAGCCTTCAGTGCGCGGGCCTGAACGGACAGGTAGGTGTCGCCGTTGGGTGCCTGCCATTTGGGGTCGGAATTGTTAAAAAGCTTCATGCGGGCAGGGTCCGACTGCTCTAGTTCTGCCCAAGGGTGATCCTCCCAGTCTCCCATGTTGACCTCACGGAGATTGGGGTC
>JAVXKN010000072.1:0-6957 GCA_036647315.1 Oscillospiraceae bacterium
GGGGACAATTTGGACACCACCACCTCCGGCTATCTGGCGGTGGTCTACGATATGTCCACCCTCACCTTTGAAATCGGCATTGACGAGCAGGACATCGGGAAAATTGCGGTGGGACAAAAGGTCACGATGACCGCAAAAGCCTTGGAGGGCGACTCCTTTACCGGCCATGTGTCGAAAATCAACATCAACGGCCTTACCTCCGGCGGGGTCACTACCTACCCCGTCACCGTGGTGATTGACAACGCCGGCAAGCTGCTGCCGGGCATGAATGTGTCTGCGGAAATTATCGTGGAAGAGGCTATCAATGTCCTCTCCGTCCCCGTTACCGCTGTGGGCCGCGGCGATACCGTTCAGGTGCTCCCCGCCGACGCTTACGACAAAAAGGGGAACCCGGACTACACCAGACTGGTGGAAACCCCGGTGAAACTGGGGAGAAATGACGCGAATTACATTGAAATTCTCTCCGGGCTCAAGGAGGGGGACACCGTGGTCTCCAAACAGGAGATTTCCTCCATGATGGAGCAGATGATGAACATGGGCATGACCGGCGGAATGTCCATGGGAGACGCACCCACCACCGGCGGCGGTACCCCGCCACAGGGCAAGGTGACACCATGATAGAATTCACCGATGTCTACAAAATCTACCAGATGGGGGACGTGGCGGTTCACGCGCTGGACGGGGTGAGCTTCACCATCGACGAGGGGGAATTTGTGGCTATCGTGGGCCAGTCCGGCTCGGGAAAGTCCACCGCCATGAACATCATCGGCTGTCTGGACGTGCCCACCAGCGGGTGCTATACCCTGGCCGGTAGCGACGTTTCCGCCATGGACGACGACCAGCAGGCCGTCATTCGCAACAAGCTTTTGGGCTTTATTTTTCAGCAGTACAACCTAATTCCCACGCTCAATGTTTTGGAAAACGTGGAGCTGCCCCTGCTTTACGGCGGCATGAACGCCAACCAGCGCAGGGCCGCCGCTCTCCACGCCTTAGAGCAGGTGGGGCTGGCGGACAAGCAGAAAAACCGCCCCTCTCAGCTCTCCGGCGGGCAGCAGCAGCGGGTTTCCATCGCCCGGGCACTGGCGGGGAACCCCGCCGTCATTCTGGCGGACGAACCCACCGGCGCGCTGGACTCCCACACCGGCCGGGAGGTACTGTCTTTTTTGCAAAAGCTGAACCGTGAGGGCCACACCATTGTTTTAATTACCCACGACAACTCCATCGCCGTAAAGGCACAAAGGATTATCCGCCTGCAGGACGGCAAAATCATCTACGACGGCGATGCCCACGACCCCCAGGCCGTGGTGCAGCCCGGAAGTGAGGGTGAGGCATAATGGGCATCAGTCAGTCCTTCCGTCTGGCTATCAAGTCCCTAGCTACCAGTAAAATGCGGGCACTGCTGACCATGCTGGGCATCATCATCGGGGTGGCGGCGGTCATCGTCATTATCAGCTTGGGCGACGGCATGAAAAACATGATTAACAGCGAATTTGACAAGATGGGCTCCAATCTTTTACAGGTGGAGCTGATGGGCAGAGGCAGTAACCGGGCGGTTTCCGACGAGGATTTATACAGTCTGGCGGCAGAGCACCCGGAATACATCGCCGCCCTCTCCCCCAGTGTCTCCACCCATGCCACCGTGAAACAGGGCACCGAAACCTCGAAGAGCACCACCGTCACCGGCGTGGGCGAGGACTACATGACCGTCAAGGCGCTGGAGCTGGCACAGGGCCGATTTATCCAGTACATCGACATTATGCGGCTCCAAAAGGTCTGCGTGATTGGGTCTTATGTAAACCAAGAGCTTTTTAACGACAAGGGGCTGGGAAAAACCATCCAGCTCTCCGGCAATGAGTATCAGATTGTGGGGGTGCTCACCGAGGCCGCGGGCAACACCTCCTACGGGGCGGATAACGGCATCTACATCCCCTATTCCAACGCCACCCGCTTAAACGGCAACGCCACCATCTCCTCCTACCTCTTTTCCGCCGCCAACGAGGACGTGAACGATCAGGCAAAGGCTCTGATTGAGCAAAAGCTTCTCTCGGTGTACGGCGACAAGGACGCCTACATCGTCATCGCCATGAGCCAGGTGATGGAGATGATGGGGAACATTCAGGGCACGGTGATGACCGTTCTGGTGGCTATCGCCGCCATTTCCCTCCTGGTGGGCGGCATCGGCATTATGAACATTATGCTGGTTTCCGTCACCGAGCGGACCCGTGAAATCGGCATCCGCAAGTCCCTAGGGGCAAAAGGCAAGGACATTCGCAGTCAGTTCATCATTGAGGCGGGCACCACCTCCGCCATCGGCGGAATCATCGGCATCGTTTTGGGCGCGGTGGTGGCAGGCGTGGCGGGGAATCTGGTGGGTGTCACCGCCACCCCCTCCCTCTCCGCCATTGTGATTTCTGCCGGGGTTTCCCTTGCGGTGGGCATTCTATTTGGGTATCTCCCCGCCAACAAGGCGGCAAAGCTCAACCCCATCGACGCGCTGCGCTACGATTAAGGAGTGATTTTTTTGAAAAAGAGAATTTTAGCGGGGTTTTTGTGCCTTGTTCTGGCACTCGCCTTGGTGGCACCCGCCTTTGCCGCCGAAACTGTCCCCCAGTCGGAAAAAGCCTTGGTATTGAAGGCACTGGACGTTATGGTGGGGGACGAAACCGGCGCGCTCCATTTGGAGCGGGTGGTCAATCGGGCAGAATTTACAAAACTGGTGATGGCGGCCTCCCCGGTGCGGGGCACGGTGGGCACCTCGGTGGCTACCGACCCTTACCCCGATGTCTCCCACCGCCACTGGGCTGCCCCTTGGGTGCAGGCGGCGGTGACAGCGGGCTATGTGAAGGGGAACCTACTGGGCTACTTTGAGCCCGCCCGCACCATCAGTCTGGCCGAAGGCGTCACCATGGTACTGCGGATTCTGGGCTATTCCGACAGCGATTTTTCCGCCGGCTGGCCTGCGGGACAGATGGCACTTTACCATTCCCTCAACTTGGACGGAGGCGTTACCGCCACCGCCGACAGTGAAGCTCTCACCCGGGGCGACGCGCTGAATCTCATCTACAATTTACTGGGCGGGAAAACCAAAACCGGTCAGGTCTACGGCGGAACCCTTGGCTATCCCCTGACGGCGGGCGGTACGCTGGACAATGTGGCACTGGTGAACGCCAAAATGGAGGGGCCCATTGTCGCCAAAGCGGGCTGGCAGGCTTCTCTGCCCTTTGATGGGGGCAAGGCGGTCGTGCACAGAAACGGCACTGTCACCACCTTCAGTGCCATCCAGCCAAACGACGTGGTGTACTGGTCGAAGCCTATGAACACCCTGTGGGCCTATTCCGGGAGCATTACCGGCACCCTTCAGAAGCTCTCCCCCTCTGCCGCCGCGCCCACCTCTGTAACGGTGGCAAATCAGGTCTACACCCTTGAAACTTCCGCCGCCGCCTTTGCCCTCTCCGACTTGGGGAGCTTCCGCATGGGCGACACCGTCACCCTGCTTTTGGGCCGCAGTGGCGGCGTAGCGGCGGTACAGGCGGGAAGTGCCGCCGGCAGCCTCCTCTACGGCATGGTTACTGGGACTACCATAGCCACCTATACGGACGGAAACGGCAAGCCCTATACCGCGTCTGCTGTCTCACTCATGGGGACGGACGGCAAGACCTACACCTATCAGTGGACGGGCACTGCCGGCAGCGCGCCCCAGGCCGGCGATTTGGTACAGGTCATTGACGGCACAACAATTTCCCGGCTCTCCCGGCAACGGCTCTCCGGCACCGTGAATACCGCCGGCACCCAAATCGGCGGGAAAACTCTGGCACAAAATGTTCAGATTTTGGACACCTACGGGGATGCAGTCTCCGCCGTCACCTATCCCGCCCGCCTTGCCGGCATGACCCTCTCTGACGACATGGTGCAGTTTTATGCCACCGATGCCAAGGGGGAAATCACCCATCTGATTTTGAACGATGCAACTGGCGACTTGCACCGCTACGGGGTGCTCACCGAAGTGAATGAAGTCTCTATGGGCATGATGCTCAGTTCTAGCTATGTCTACGAAATCGGCGGCATCACCCAGCCGCCCTGCGTCAACAACTCCGCTGTTTGGAACCTGAAAAAGGGCCCCTGTCAGATTAAAAGTACCACGTCCGGCGTGGAGCGCATCTATAATCTCACAGAGCTGCCCCTCACCCAGGTTGCCGGCAACACGGCACTGGTGGGAACCCGACCGTATACCTTGGCGGACGGTGTTTCCGTCTACGAGGTACGCGGCGGCGACTACTATCTCACGGATATTTCCCGGGTAAAAACCGGTTACAGCCTGACGGGCTACTATGACAAGGCGGAATCGGAGGGCGGCCGTATTCGGGTCATCCTAGCTACCGCGACATAATCAAAAAACGGATTGTCACCCCATGGGTGGCAATCCGTTTTTTCAGCGTCCTTCTTCTTGCAAAAAGAGGGGCATTATGATAAACTGACCCTATACTAAAAGCATACGGAGGAGGAATTTTTGTGAGCTACGCAGACCAGGTATTCATCCAAAACTGCAAGGACATTCTGGCAAACGGCGTTTGGGACACCGATTCGGAGGTCCGGCCCCGCTGGGAGGACGGCACACCCGCCCACACTGTGAAAAAATTCGGCATTGTAAACCGATACGATTTGCAAAAAGAATTCCCCATCCAGACCATCCGCAAGATGGCCTTCAAAAGCTCCATTGACGAGCTTTTATGGATTTGGCAGAAGAAATCCAACGACACACATCTGCTCTCCTCCCGCATCTGGGACGCGTGGGCGGACGAAAACGGCACCATCGGCAAGGCCTACGGCTATCAGCTCTCCGTGAAGCACAAGTATTCCGAGGGGATGTTTGACCAGGTGGATCGGGTGCTGTACGACCTCAAGCACAACCCCGCCTCACGGCGGATTATCACCAATCTCTACAACCACCACGACCTGTCCGAAATGGCCCTCTACCCCTGCGCCTATTCCATGACCTTTAACGTCTCCGGGAACGTCTTGAACGCCATTCTCAACCAGCGCAGTCAGGATATGCTCACCGCCAACGGCTGGAACGTGATGCAGTACGCGGCACTGGTGAAGATGATGGCACAGGTTTCCGGGCTGGTGGCGGGGGAATTTGTCCACGTCATCGCCGATGCCCACATCTACGACCGCCACGTCCCCGTGGTGGAGCAGATTATCCAAAACGCCCCCTTTGACGCGCCAAAACTGGTGATGGACCAGTCCATTACCGACTTCTACGCCTTCACCAAGGACAGCTTTAAGCTGGAGGGTTATGAGGCCCATCCCCTGACGGAGAAAATCCCGGTGGCGGTATGAATGCCATCGTGGCCGTAGACCAGCACTGGGGCATCGGGCAGAACAATCAGCTATTGGTGCGGATTCCCGCCGATTTGCAGCGGTTCAAGGCACTCACCACCGGGCACCCGGTGATTTTGGGCCGGAAAACGCTGGAGACCTTTCCCGGCGGCCGCCCACTACCGGGTAGACGCAACCTGATTCTCTCCACAAACCCCGACTACCATGTGGAGGGCGGGGAGGTGTTCCACTCCCCGGAGGAGCTGCTCAAAAACTGCCCCGACGATGCCTTTGTCATTGGCGGCAGCAGCGTCTATAAGCTGCTGCTCCCCCGCTGCCACCGGGTGTATGTGACGGTGCTTTCCAAAGTCTTTCCCGCAGACGCGTTCTTCCCCGATTTGGAAAAAGACCCCCAATGGCGCATCGCCGAAACCCAGCCGCCCCTAGACTTTGAGGGGCTTTCTTTCCAGTACGTCACCTACGACAGGGTCTAAAAAAGCGCGGCGATTGAACCTTCAATCGCCGCGCTTTCATCTTACTTTCACTCTGCCAACTCGCCCAAAAACTGCTCGAACATGGCACCCTCGGCGGGATTTCCGCCTTGGCGCGCGGTCTCCTTGGCGCACTTTGCCACGAACTGAACCGCCTTTTCGCAGGCCGCCGAGAGCCTGTCCCCCCGCAAAAGCTTGCCCATCACCACGGAGGTGAACAGGTCGCCGGTGCCGGAAAAACGGCCGGGTACCTCCTCCGCCATGTGGAAGGTGACGGCGCCGGCCTCCCTGTCGAAGCAGCCGGCACCCACCGTTCCGCTACCCGCCTTTGCGCCGGTGAGCACCACGGAGCGCCGGCCATCCATGGAGAGGCGCTTGAGCCAGTCCTCCAGCTTGTCCTTCGTGGGGTGGTCATCGTAGTCCTCGCCCAACAAAATGGCCGCCTCGGTGAGGTTGGGCGTCACCAGCTGGGCCGCTGCCGCCAGCTCGGTCATTCTTCTGCACAGCTCGGGGGTATAAGTCCGGTAGGGGGCGCCGTGGTCGCCCATCACCGGATCTACCACCACCAGGGTCTCCTTGGTGGCGAATTCATCAATAAAGCGGCGGAGCAGGTCTATCTGCGCGCCGGAGCCTAAAAACCCGCTGTAAATGCCGTCGAAGGTGGCACCCAGCTCCTGCCAGTGGGCCATGGTGCGCTCCATCTGGGGGGTTAAATCCAAAAACACGGCGTTTTCCGTGGCCGGAAAGCCGGTATTGGCGGAGAGCATCGCAGTCTGCAACGGGCAGCACCACGCACCCATGGCGGCGAGGGTGGGGAGCACCACCGTCATGGAGCAGCGGCCGAAGCCGGACATATCGTGAATCGCGGCGACCCGCGGTGTCTTATTCATTGAAACACATCCTTTCCCTCTATTATAATAGATGCCCGTTGACTTTCGCAAGCACAAATGATAAAATATTTTAGTTACAGCATAAAAGTTGTAAAGCATCCGCGCCTGTGATGGAACTGGTAGACATGCAAGATTTAGGTTCTTGTGTCGCAAGACGTGTGGGTTCGACTCCCTTCAGGCGCACCAAGTTAAAAGGATAGCACCCCTTGATTGGGGTGCTATTTTTTTATATCTTAACGAGACAGGAGTCGAAAAGC
>JAVXKN010000073.1:0-6829 GCA_036647315.1 Oscillospiraceae bacterium
CCCCCTCTCCTGTTTTTGGTGGTTTTTTACAGGTCGTTTTGCTGATACTGCCGGAAACCGTCACCCAGCACCTCGTGGGCATCGCAGACGATTAAAAAGGCGGTGGGGTCAATCTCCTTGACGGTTTTTTTCAGCGTGACAATTTGACGCTGCTTAAAGGCGCAGAGGAGCACCTTTTTCGGGTCGCCGGAGTAGCCGCCGAGCCCGGGGAGAACGGTGACGCCGCGGTCTAAGTCCTCAATGACAAACTTGGTAATCTCCTCCGGCTTTTCGCTGATGATATAGGCCACCTTGGCACTGTCCATGCCGTAGAGCACCTTATCCATCACAAAGCTGGAGAGGTAGAGGGACACCATGCCGTAGAGGGCGGTGGAGAGATTTTTGAAGGTAATCGCCACCAAAACAATGACAATCATGTCGATTACAAGCAGCAGCTGACCCATGGGGAGCCACGCCAGCTTGATTTTCACCAGTCGGGCGATTAAGTCCGTACCGCCGGTAGTCGCCCCCTGCTGGAAGATAATCCCCAGGGGCAAACCCATTAAAATGCCGCCGAAAATGGTCGCCAAAAAAGGGTCCATGGGCGCGTACATGGTTGCCAAAATGGGATTCTGCGGAAACGCGGTGTAGAGGGCGGTAAGGCCGTCAATAAAGAGAGAGGACGCGGCCATAGCGTAGAGGGAGGACACCAGCAAATGCCCCCCTAAAAGCTTCCACCCCAAGAGAAAGAGAGGCACGTTGAGGAGAATCACCACCACGCCGATGGGTGCCCAGGGGAAAATGGCGTTCACAATCTGGCCGATGCCGGTGATGCCGCCAAACCCGATGTGGTTGGGCACATAGCACCAGTTAAAGCCGATGGCGTAGACCAAGGACCCCAGCGTGATAATCAGGTAGGATTTGAAAATATCGAAGGCTTTATTTCTTAACATAATCGTGTCTCATTTCTCAAATAGCTTGGTGCGTCTAGTCTAGTCTAAAAGTGTCATCTGCTTTTCTACCTTGTCCTCGTCCTTGAGGAGGGCGCCGGCGATGGGCAGACTGCGGGCCCGATAGCGGGCGGGGTTCACGATGGTGGTGTCCTCCAAGGGCTTCACCTCCGCCACCTTGTACTTGGGCTTTAAGGTCATGACGGAAACGCCCTGCGTAGACCGGGCGACTTTGGGGTTTAGTGACGCGGTGTGGAACAGGACCACCCGGCCCTCGGTTGAAAATACCGCCAGCTCCCGGTCCGCCGTGAGAACCATTGCCGCCACCAGAGGTGACTTGTCGGAGTACGCCCCGGTAAGCTTTTTCCGGCGGGTCTGGGTCTGGTACCCCCCCAGCTCCACCCGTGCCGCCTTGCCGTTTTCAAAGACGAACAGCAGGTGGGCGGAATAGTCCCCGGGGACGCAGGCAAACACCACGTTCTCCCCCGGCTCCATGTCCAGCTTGGTGGGGAGATAGTCCCCCAGGACGCTGGCCTTGGTGTCGTCAAAGTCGGAGAAGCGGGTTTTGTAGCACTGCTGCTTGTCGGTGAATACCAGCAGTTCGTCCTTGTTGGTGGCCTCCCAATAGAGGTATGCGTCGTCCCCCTCTTTATACTTCTGCTCGCCGGACATCCGCAGGGATTGGGGGGTGATTTTCTTCAGATACCCCTCTTTGGAGAGGAAGGCGTGGAGGGGATAATCGGGGATTTCTTCCACGTCGTCCGGCTCGTCTACCCGCTGGTGCTCGTAGACAATTTCGGTGTGACGGGGGATGTTGTACTTTTTCTTCACCGCCTCCAGCTCGTCTACAATCAGTCTTTTTACGCGGGCGGGATGGTCTACAATGTCCTTCAAATCGGCGATTTCCGCCTCTAAGCTGGCGGTTTCGGCGATGCGCTTTAAAATATATTCTTTGTTAATATTCCGCAGCTTAATCTCCGCCACGAAGTCCGCCTGAATGTCGTCAATGCCGAAGCCAATCATCAGGTTGGGGATGACCTCCGCGTCCTCGTCGGTCTCACGGATAATGTGGATGGCACGGTCAATGTCCAGCAGAATCTTTTTGAGGCCCTTTAAGAGGTGGAGCTTATCCTCCTTCTTTTTCATGACGAAATAGGTCCGGCGGCGCACGCCGTCCATCCGCCAGGCGCACCACTCCTCCAAAATGTCCCGTACGCTTAACACCCGGGGCATTCCGGCGATGAGAATGTTGAAGTTACAGCCGAAGGAATCCATCATGGGGGTCATGCGGAACAGCTTTGCCATCAGCTTATCCGGGTCGGTGCCCCGCTTGAGGTCGATGGTGAGTTTTAGGCCGGACAGGTCGGTTTCGTCACGCATATCGGCAATCTCTTTGATTTTCCCGATTTTAATCAGCTCCGCCACCTTGTCGATGATGGCCTCGGCGGTGGTGGTGTAGGGAATTTCAAAGACCTCGATGAGGTTATCCTCTTTGAAATACTTCCACTTGGCCCGCACCTTGAAGGAGCCGCGGCCTGTCCGATAAATGTTGGCCATTTCGGTAGCGTCGTATAAAAGTTCGCCGCCGGTGGGGAAGTCGGGGGCTTTCAGGATGCCCAAAAGGTCCACCGTAGGGTCTTTGAGAAACGCCACGGTGGCGTCGCACACCTCACCCAGGTTAAACCCGCAGAGGTTACTTGCCATGCCCACGGCGATGCCCATGTTGGCGGAGACTAAAATGTTGGGGAAGGTGGTGGGCAGCAAAATCGGTTCCTGCATGGAGCCGTCGTAGTTGGGGATAAAATCTACCGCGTCCTGGTCGATGTCCCGAAACAGCTCGGCGCAGATGCCCTCTAGGCGCACCTCGGTATAACGGGAGGCGGCGTAGGACATATCACGGGAGTAGGACTTACCAAAGTTACCTTTGGAGTCCACCAGCGGGTGGAGGAGGGCACCGTAGCCACGGGAGAGCCGCACCATGGTCTCATAAATCGCCGCGTCGCCGTGGGGATTGAGTTTCATGGTCTGACCCACCACGTTGGCGGATTTTGTGCGGTTTCCGCCCAGTAGATGCATCTGGTACATGGTGTATAAAAGTTTCCGATGGGAGGGCTTAAAGCCGTCAATCTCCGGGATGGCGCGGGAGACGATGACGCTCATAGCGTAGGGCATATAGTTGAGTTCCAGCGTGTCGCAAATGGCCTGCTCCAGTACCTCCGGGCGCAGACCCAGCACGTTGGGGTTATTCTCCGGCTTCGGGGCATTTTCCAGCGGGTTTTTCTTCTTCGGCATCGGTATATCAGTCCTTTATCTCAAGGGATTTTGCAAGCTATTTGGGGTCTCTCCGGGGCAGATTGTCTGCGCCGGATTGGCTCTTCTCTCCTACGAAATATCCGCCAGTTCCAGATACTTATAGCCGTTGTCGGCGATGTGGTCTTTTCTGCCCTGCAAATTGTCGCCCAGCAGGAGGTCGAAGGAGGCGGCGGTCTCTGCAACGTCGGAGGGCATCACCTTGATGAGCCGGCGGGTTTTGGGGTTCATGGTGGTGAGCCACATCATTTCCGGCTCGTTCTCGCCCAGACCTTTAGACCGCTGGACGTTCAGCTTTTTGTCCGGGTTTTCCGCCACAATGTCGCTCTTTTCCTTGTCGGTGTAGGCAAACCACGTTTTTTCTTTATAGGTAATTTCATAGAGCGGGGACTCGGCGATGTAGACGTACCCCCGCTGAATGAGCGTTGGCACCAGTCGGTAAAGCATGGTGAGAATCAGGGTGCGGATTTGGAACCCGTCCACGTCGGCATCGGTGCAGATGATGACCTTGTTCCAGCGGAGATTCATCAGGTCAAAGGAGGAAATATCCTTAATGTGCTTGTCGGACACCTCCACGCCACAGCCTAACACCTTCATGAGGTTTGTGATAATCTCGTTTTTGAAAATACGGGCGTAGTCCGCCTTGAGGCAGTTTAGAATTTTGCCACGCACCGGCATAATCCCCTGAAAATCTGCGTCACGGGAGAGCTTACAGGCACCCAGTGCGGAGTCGCCCTCCACGATGTAAATTTCCCGCCGCTCGGTGTCCTTGGTGCGGCAATCCACAAATTTTTCCACACGGCTTGTAATATCCATGTTGCCGGAGAGCTTTTTCTTAATGTTCAGCCGGGCTTTTTCGGCGGACTCACGGCTGCGCTTGTTGATTAAAACCTGCTCCGCGATTTTGTCCGCGTCAAAGCGGTTTTCGATGAAGTAGACCTCCAACTGACTGCGGAGAAAGTCCGTCATGGCCTCCTGAATGAACTTGTTGTTGATGGCCTTTTTGGTCTGGTTTTCGTAGGAGGTCTGGGTGGAAAAGTTGTTGGACACCAGAATCAACGCGTCCTGCACGTCGGTAAAAGTGATTTTGCTCTCGGTTTTCTGGTACTTATTCTGCTGTCTCAAATAGCCGTCGATGGCGGAGACAAAGGCGGACTTCATGGCCTTTTCCGGGGACCCGCCGTGCTCCAGCCACGAGGAGTTATGGTAGTGCTCAATGAGCTGGACGGTGTTGGAAAAGCAGAAGGAGACGGAGAGCTTCACCTTATATTCCGGCTTATCCTCTCGGTCACGGCCCCGCCGCTCGGTCTGCCAAAACACCGGGGTGGTGAGGGGATTTTCACCGGCAAGCTCGGCGGTGTAGTCCTCAATGCCGTGCTCATAGCAGAACTCCTGCTCCTCAAATTTGCCCTCCACCTGGTCACGGAACTTGAAGGTGATGCCGGCATTCACCACCGCCTGACGCTTCATCACGTCGGCGAAAAATTCGGCGGGAATCTCAATGTCGGTAAAGACCTCTAAGTCCGGCTTCCAGCGGAACTTGGAGCCGGTTTTTTTGCGGGTGGTGGGTTCCTTTTTGAGGCCGCCCACGTTCTCGCCCTTTTCAAAATGCAGGTTAAATTCAAAGCCGTCACGGAAGATGGTAGCGTCGAAATATTCGGCGGAATACTGGGTGGCGCAGGAGCCCAGACCGTTGAGGCCTAAGGAATACTCGTAACTCTCGCCGCTGTCGTTATCGTACTTGCCGCCGGCGTACAGCTCGCAGAACACCAGCTCCCAGTTGAATTTCCCCTCGCCCTCGTTCCAGTCCACGGGACAGCCACGGCCGAAGTCCTCCACCTCGATGGAGTGGTCGGCGTAGTGGGTGACGGTGATGGTGTCGCCATGGCCCTCACGGGCCTCGTCGATGGCGTTACTTAAAATTTCAAAAACCGCGTGCTCACAGCCCTCTAAGCCGTCGGAGCCGAAAATAACGCCGGGGCGTTTGCGGACCCGGTCCGCTCCCTTCAGGGAGGAAATAGATTCATTGCCATAGCTTTTTGCCTTCGCCATACCCTCTGTCTCCTCTTTTGTGCAAAATGCACCCAATACATTTTAATACCTTGTTTATAGGCACAATGTCAAGTGGTGGCCGAGGGGCTGTATAACCTTTGGAATATTTGTCCAAACTAGCCATAGGATATTCTTGAGACTGGGAAAGGAGCGGATTTTATGGCAGAGGGAACACACGGGTTTCACCTTTTTCGGCACGCACCCGATGAGCGGGAGGAGGAGCGGGCGGCACTTTTGGCGGGGGTCACGGAGACACAACGGCTTTTAGGTCAGGCCTATTCCTGCTTTAACGGCACCCACGACCCGGATTTAATCGAGAGCTATGTATTTGAAATTAACGCCCTGCAGAGCCGGTACTCCTACCTGTTGCGCCGTGTGCGGGCACTGGATACAGACCAGGTGATACCCGCCGGTCAGGAGCAGAAACGGGGGGCGGTTTTATGAAAGCACTGGCGGAGGCAGTTCCTCTTTTGGTGATTTTTCTCCTAGTGGTAGCACTGCTGGCCGTCTTCCGCCGCCCCCTCCGCTGGGCGGGGCGGCTGGCGGCACGGACGGGGCTGGGGCTGGCGGTGCTGGCGGTTTTTGGACAAATTTCCTCTTTTTTGGGGGTGGCATTGGGGGTGAATCTGGTGAACGCCTTGGTACTGGGGGTGTTGGGGGTGCCCGGGTTTGGACTGCTCCTCATGCTCAACTGGATGTTTGCCGCCTGCTAGGAAAATTTCTTTGCCTTTTTTGTCGTTTTCGGGTAAACTAGAGGTACTTTACGAAAACGGCGGTGGAACGGATGAAAAAACTTCTTACATATCTCACAGTGCTGACCCTCTGCGTCACCGTGGCCTCGGCGGCCTTTATTGACGTACCTGCGGACGCTTGGTACACGGAGGCGGTAAACACGGTCACGGAACAGGGCATCATGGCGGGCACCTCGGACACCGCCTTTGAGCCTACCGGCCTTGTCACCCGCGGCACGGTAGTCACCGTCCTGTGGCGGATGGAACATTCCCCCGCGCCCAAAAACGCCGCCCCCTATCCCGATGTGGAGCCGAATATGTGGTACGCGAACGCTGTGGCGTGGGCCTCGGAAAACGGCATTGCAGCCGGGTATGACGACGGCACCTTTCGGGGTGTCCAGCCTGTGACCCGGGAGCAGCTTGCCATGTTCCTCTACCGTTACGCCCAACTGAAAAATCAGGAGATTGCCAGGGGCGTACTCATCGGGTACAGCGATGCCGACAAAATTTCGCCCTGTGCTCAGGACAGCATGAAGCACGCGGTGGGCGCGGGACTCATCACCGGCAGTGATGGCAAGTTAAATCCTCAGGGAAACGCCCAACGGGCGGAACTGGCCCTAATGTTGGTGCGGTTTTTAACCCCGGTAGCCGGATAATCAGCGGTGCCTGCCCCTTTTGGGGCAGGCACCTTTTTTTAGATACTGCAGCCCAGCAGCAGCAGCGCGCCCACCTGCGCCATAAAGTGGGGCGGCGTTTCCGTGGCGGCGGGATAGGGGAGCACCAGCTCCTGCCGCTCCACAATAGTTC
>JAVXKN010000074.1:0-6652 GCA_036647315.1 Oscillospiraceae bacterium
ATGGCGATTACCGCCCTTGCAGGCCCTGTCTCCAACTTTGTTTTGGCTTTTGCCGCGCTGCTGCTGGCAAACCTTGTTCTCCACCTGCCTGTGCAGTGGGATGGGATGGTCTATGTGATGCTGTTTTTTCTGCAGTTGGCGGTGATGAGCGTAGGGTTGGGGGTCTTCAATCTGATTCCCATTTCCCCACTGGACGGCTCGAAAATTCTCTTTTCCTTTCTGCCCGATAAGGTGTACCACACCATCCTGCGGTATGAGCGATACGGCATGATTGCCATGGTGGCACTGGTGTGGATGGGGGTATTCGATAAGCCGCTGTCTTTTTTGATGGGGGGTGCCATGCGTGGCCTCTCCGCCATCAGCGGTTTCCCATTTGACATTGTGCAGTACTTTTTCTTTTAAGAGAGCGATATAGAAGGGCGGTGAGGGCTTGGAGGCTCCTGTATTTCATCTGGAAAAGGTCGTGAAGGTACGCTGTGAGGATATGGAGGACTTTGAAGGCCCCCTTGACCTCATTTTAAGCCTTTTGAGCAAGAACAAGATGGAGATTAAGGACATTCAAATCTCCCTGATTTTAGAGCAGTATTTGGCTTGGATTCGCCAGCGTAAAACTCTGGATTTAGAGGTTGCCAGCGATTTTATCATCATGGCGGCCCACCTGGTCTACATCAAAACCCGTATGCTCCTTGCCATGAACGACGAGGAGGTGCTCTCCGAAATGGAGCAGCTCATTGCGTCTTTGGAGGAGCACCAGCGTCACGAGAGTTACCTCAAAATCAAGTCGGTGACAGGCCTGTTTGAAGACCGTTTTTCCTTTGGTCGTGACTATATCACCAAGGGTCCGGAGCAGGTGCCTGTGAACAAAACCTACCGCTACGTCCACGAAAAAACCGACCTGCGCCACGCGATGATAGACGTGCTGGAACGCTCTGAAAACAAGCTGCCGCCCCCCAGAAGTGCCTTCGACGGCATTGTGGGTCGGGAACCCTACCCGGTGTCCGATAAGGCGGGAGAGGTCATCGCGCGGCTCATCCATTTTGGTGTCACCCGCTTTACCAGTCTCTTTGACGGCAACCGCAGCCGGTCGGAAATCGTCGCCACATTCCTAGCCGTGCTGGAACTGTGCAAGGCACGGCGGCTGCGTCTGGCAGGCACCGAGACGGACTGCACCGTCACCTGCACCGGCGAGCAGGAGGAGGAGACGTTAGACGTCACCATCGACGCGTATTAAGGCTTAAAGGAAGTGAAACACCATGGAGCTGAAAGAAATCGAGGCCGCCCTAGAGGGCATTTTATTCGCCGCCGGTGAGCCGGTGGGGGTGGAGCGGCTGTGCCTCACGCTGGATTTAGACCGGGACACCGTGGACAGCGTCTGCACCCGCCTCATTGACCGTTACAGCTACGAGCGGCGTGGCATCCGCCTCCTCAAGCTGGAAAACAGCTATCAGCTGGCCTCCGCCCCGGAGTACGCGGACTATATCCGAAAAGCCTTTGAAAGCCGCAAACCCGCCAAGCTCTCTCAGCCCGCGTTGGAGGTTTTAGCCATCGTGGCGTACTTCCAGCCCGCCACCCGCGCCTATGTGGACCAAATCCGCGGCGTGGACAGCTCCTATACCATGGGGCTCCTTGCAGAGCGTGAGCTCATTGCCGAGGCGGGGCGACTGGCGGTACCCGGCAGGCCGGTACTCTTCCGCACCACCAAAACCTTTCTCCGCTCCTTTGGCCTTTCCAGCTTAGAGGAACTGCCGGAGCTGCCCAACGGCAGTGCGGAGGACGGCCAGATGACCATGGAAATGCAGGCGAATTTAGAGCGTCTGCGGGCCGAACAAACCGCCCAGGAACAGACCGAAGAGGAGACCTTCACCGACGAGGAACTCTTGGAGGTGGCGGAAACTCTGGCAAAGGCGGAGGACGCGGCATCAGAACCCACAGCAGTGCCGGAGGACTAAAAAATGAAGGTACTGTTCATTCTCGCCTGCATCGTATTGGCGTTTTTTCTCCTCTCGCTGATACGGGTGGGGGGCGAAGTGCTTTACGACAGCGGCGGGCTTATCGCCAAGCTGAAGGTCTGCGGCCTGAAGTTTACCGTCTATCCCGTAAAGCCGTCCAAAAAGCCACCCAAACCGCCCAAGGAGAAAAAGGCAAAAGAAGAGCCGACACCGCCCCGTGAAAAGCGGACACTGGGGGGCAGTTTGGCACTGGTAAAGGAATTTCTCCCCCTTGTGGGCGAGGCGGCGGGGAAGCTGAAACGCAAAATTTCCATTGACCGCATCGCGCTCCATCTTGTCTGGGGCGGGGAAGACCCGGCGGACTGCGCTATGGGCTATGGCTACGCCAATGTGGCGCTGGGTATGATTTGGCCCATCTTGGAGCAGAATTTCAACATTCATCATCGGGATATTCATACGGATATTGATTTTAACCAGAAATCCCCTACCGTGTATGTGAATGCGGTGTTGACCCTCACCATCGGCCAGTGCCTTGTGATGGGCATCTCCCTAGGCACCAAGGCGTTTTCCATCTATCGTAAAAACCAAAAACAAAGAACGAAAGAGGCGCGTAGTCATGACCGAACAAGAAAACCGGAACCATCCCATCGGTGACCTGATGGGCACCACCATGGCAAAGCTCAAGGAAATGGTGGACGCAAACACCATCATTGGCGAGGCCATCTGCACCGGCGACGGCATCACCTTGGTGCCTGTCTCTCGGCTGTCCTTCGGCTTTGCCTCCGGCGGTACGGACTTTAACGGCAAGAACCAAAAGCCGGATTCCGCCAACAATTTTGGCGGCGGCAGCGGTGCCGCGGTGAACATTGTGCCCGTGGGCTTTTTGGTCATTAAAGACGATTCCGTCAAGTGGCTGTCGGTGGGCAATCCCGCCTATTCCGCCGCCGACCGCGCCATCGAGATGGTGCCCGACCTGGTGGACAAGGTGACAAACTACATCGACAAGAACAAAAAGGATAAAGAGACGTTCTAAACCCATACTAATGTCATTCTGAAATTTGGAGTGACATGAGTGGGACATTTTGCGGCTCTTTTCCTCGCCCTGCTGCTGATGTGCGGCACAGTGCCCGCCCGGGCGGTTTCTACCTCCGCCGCCTCCGCCATTCTGGTCGAGGCCGAGAGCGGACGGGTGCTTTTCGCCCAAAATCAGCATGAAAAGCGTCCCATCGCCAGCATTACAAAGCTGATGACAGCCCTGCTGGTGGCGGAGCATACGCCTGATTTTGGCGAACTGGTGACAGTCCCCTACGAGGCCACCTTAGCCGAAGGCTCCTCGCTTTACCTGAAAGCAGGGGAGAAGCTGTCCGTAGAGGAACTGCTTTTTGGTTTAATGCTTCACTCCGGCAACGACGCTGCCATCGCCCTGGCGGTCCACCTCTGCGGCAGTACAGCGCGGTTCGTGGCGGCGATGAATGCCCGGGCGGGGGAATTGGGCATGAAAAATACCCATTTCGCCACCCCCAATGGTCTCGTGGACACGGATAATTACTCCACCGCCTACGATATGTCGCTCCTAGCCCGCGCCTGTGGAGACAACGAGCTTGTAGCCGCTGTCATGGGGACAAAAACAGCCACCTTTGGACCCCGCACCTTTGTGAATCACAATAAGCTTTTGTGGCGTTATGAGGGCTGTACCGGCATGAAGACCGGCTACACGGCAATGGCGGGGCGCACGTTGGTCTCCTGCGCCACCCGTGGGGGTCAAACCCTCATCGCCGTCACCCTCCACGACAGAAACGACTGGCAGGATCACGCCAAATTACTGGACTACGGCTTTGCAAACTTTCCGCGGATTCAGCTTGCCCGAACGGGAAAGCTCTGCCGCCGTGTAGCGGTACAGGGCAGCCTCATTCCCACCGTACTGGTGGCGACAGAGGAGGATGCGTTTTATCCCCTCACCGCCGCTGACCGTGTCACCGCCCGCTGGGATTTGCCGCCCCACGTCACGGCCCCGGTGACAGCGAGGCAGAGGCTGGGTAAACTGACTTACTTGCTGGACGGTGTACCCATCGCAAGTACCAACCTTGTGGCGGCAACCTCGGCCCCCGATAACCGCGCAAATGCCGGTTCACGCTGGCAAAACAGCTTAAAAATTTTTGGGAAATAGGGGCCGCAAGGCCCTTGTTTCATGTTTGGAGGAACTACCATGGAAGAACGTCTGCAAAAAATCCTCTCCACAGCCGGCATCTGCTCCCGCCGGAAATCAGAGGAATATCTGGCGGCAGGTCGTGTCACGGTAAACGGCGTCACCGCCAATCTGGGCGACAAGGCAGATTTGGAGAAGGACAAAGTGGAGGTGGACGGCAAGCCGGTAACGGCACCGGAAACCTTCCGCTACATCATGCTCCACAAGCCCTGCGGCTATGTGACTACCCTCTCCGACGAGCGTGGCCGCAAGACCGTTGCGGATTTGGTGAAAAACTGCGGCGGCCGCCTGTGGCCTGTGGGCCGGCTGGATTTGGACTCCGAGGGGTTACTCCTCATGACCGACGACGGGGAGATTACCAACCGCATGATGCACCCCAAAAACGAGGTGGAGAAAGAATATTACGTCTGGGTGGACGGTGACGTGGAGGCGGCTCTGCCCATTCTCCGTGGCCCCATGGCACTGGACGGGGTAGAGTTGCAGCCCGCTAAGGTGACGGTGCTGGGCGGCAGCAAGCTCTCCGTTGTCATCCACGAAGGGAAAAACCGTCAGGTGCGCCGTATGTGTACGAATGCGGGGCTGAACGTCACCCGGCTCAAGCGCGTGCGTGAGGGCCAGCTCTATCTGGGCGATTTGCCCACCAGAGCCTATCGCCCGCTGACCGAGGCCGAGGTGCGGTACTTAAAATCCCTTTAATCTGTAAATTTTGCAAGTTGTGAATGAAAACTTGCAAAAACACTTGCTATTTTCCGCCAAAACCGCTATGATACTAGACATACGCACCGGTTTGTGACCGAGAGAGAAGCGGAGGACAGCAAAATGACGCATGATATTTTAGCGACCATCCAGAGCCAACTGCCCAAATTTTCAAAGGGCCAAAAACTCATTGCCAACTTTATTCTAAAATCCTATGACAAGGCGGCCTTTATGACCGCCAGCAAGTTGGGCAAAACGGTAAACGTCAGCGAGTCCACCGTGGTGCGCTTTGCCGCCGAACTGGGCTATGACGGCTATCCCGCCATGCAGAAAACCCTGCAGGAAATGATACGCAACAAACTCACCTCCATTCAGCGCATTGAGGTGTCCAACGACCGTATTGGAAATCAGGACATCCTGTCCATGGTGCTCCAATCGGACATTGAAAAGCTGCATATGACGCTGGAGGAGACCAATCGGGAAGAATTTGACGCCTCGGTGGATGACATTGTGGCCGCCCGGAAGATTTACATTCTGGGTGTGCGCTCCTCTGCCGCTATCTCCGTGTTTTTGAGTTTTTACTTCAATCTGATTTTCGATAATGTCATTCAGATTAACACCACCTCTGCCAGTGAGGTCTTTGAGCAGATGCTCCGTGTGGGTCCCGGCGACGTGGTGATTGGCGTTAGCTTTCCACGGTACTCCCGTCGGACGGTGAAAGCACTGCAATTTGCAAGCGACCGCGGCTCCACTGTCATCGCCATCACCGATAGCAAAACCTCGCCCCTGTCCGCCATCGCCACCCATACCTTGCTGGCGAAAAGCGACATGGCCTCCTTTGTGGACTCTCTGGTGGCACCCCTCAGCCTTGTCAACGCGCTCATCGTCGCGGTGGGTCGCAAAAAGAATCAAGATTTGTCCAAAACCTTCCAGTCCTTAGAGCAGATTTGGGAAGAGTACGAAGTATATGAAAAGGTGGAAGAATGAGCAAAAAAGTAATTATCATCGGTGGCGGTGCCGCAGGAATGATGGCGGCCATCTCAGCCGGTGAAGAAGGTGCCTCCGTTGTCGTTTTGGAACGCAACGAAAAAGCGGGCCGCAAGCTGTACATCACCGGCAAGGGCCGCTGCAACCTCACCAACGACTGTACCCCGGAGGAAGCCTTACGCAGTACGCCCTGTAATGGCAAGTTCCTTTACAGTGCTATGAACGGTTTTTCTCCCGCGGACGTGATGGCTTTTTTTGAAAATCTAGGCGTATCGCTGAAAACAGAGCGGGGAAACCGGGTTTTCCCTGTGTCCGATAAATCAACAGACATCATTGACGCCTTGGTGCGTGAAATGCGCCAGCAGCGGGTGATGATGTTCCAAGACCGTGTCGTTCAGATTTTGACCAAAAACGGCAAAGTGGTGGGTGTGGAGACGGAGCGGGGTCAGCGTCCCTGTGACGCGGTAGTGCTGGCCACCGGCGGCGCGTCCTACCCCCTTACCGGCTCCACTGGCGACGGCTACGACATCGCCCAGGCTCTGGGGCACACCATTGTACCTCCCAAAGCCTCTCTGGTGGCTTTGCGCTCTCAGGACAAATGCTGTGGCGAGATGCAGGGTCTGGCACTGAAAAACATCGCCGTCAAGGTGGTAAACGCCAAGGGAAAAGCCATCTATCAGGACCAGGGCGAGTTGCTGTTCACCCATTTTGGCCTGTCCGGCCCTCTGATTTTGTCCGCCAGCTCCCATATGCGCAACTACGAAAACGACCATTATACCGTTGTCATTGACCTAAAGCCCGCGCTGGACGAAGC
>JAVXKN010000075.1:0-6618 GCA_036647315.1 Oscillospiraceae bacterium
CTTGATGATGCCGGCGATGGACTGGATTTCCTGCAGGGTTTTCTCCCCCACCTGATCGTTCAAATCCACCACGGTGTAGGCGTAGTCGCCCTTGCTTTTGTTGGTCATATTCTCCACGTTCACATGCTGGGTGGCGAAGGCGGTGGTGATACTGGCCAGCATGGCGGGGATATTCTTATGGATAATGCACAGACGGCAGCTGCCGCTCCATTCCTGGGACAGGTTGGGGAGATTCACGGAGTTTTTGATGTTGCCGTTCTCCAAATAGTCCCGCAACTCCTGAGCCGCCATGACGGCGCAGTTGTCCTCGCTCTCCGGGGTGGAGGCACCCAGATGGGGGATGGCCACTACGCCCTCGGCGTTCGCCGTCACATTGTTGGGGAAATCGGTGACATATCGGGCCACCGCGCCGGACTTCAGTGCCGCCAGCATATCCGCGTCATTCACCAGCTCGCCACGGGCAAGGTTAATGATGCGGACGCCCTCTTTCATCTTGGCGATGGCGGCGGCATCTACGGTGTTCTTCGTCTTGTCGGTGCAGGGGATGTGGAGGGTGATGTAATCCGCTTGGGCGTAAAGCTCCTCCGGGGTTTTCACCACATGGATGTGCCGGTCCAGCCGCAGGGCGGTGTCCACCGACAGGAAGGGGTCGTACCCGTAGACCTCCATGCCCAGATTGAGAGCCCCGTTGCCCACCAGCGCGCCGATGGCACCTAAGCCCACAATGCCCAAAGTCTTGCGATAAATCTCCGGGCCCACAAAGGCGGCTTTGCCCTTTTCAACGGCGGCAGCCACATCGGTACCCTCAATCTTCGCCTGCTCACGAACCCAGGCATTGCCACCCACCACGTCACGGGAGGCCAGCAGCATGGCGCAAAACACCAGTTCCTTCACGGCGTTGGCGTTGGCACCGGGGGTATTGAACACGGCGATGCCCGCCTCACTGCAGCGGTCGATGGGAATGTTGTTCACCCCGGCACCCGCTCGGGCGATGGCGCGGAGATTTTTGGGGAACGCATAGTCCAAAAGCTTGGCGGAACGGACCAGAATACCGTCCTCGTTCTCGGCGTTGTCGGAGACAGCAAAGTCGCTCCCCAACTCCTCCAGACCGATGGCGGCAATTTTATTCATGGTTTTGATTTGAAACATGGTGGTTACCCCCTAGTTATTCTTGTCGAAGGCTCTGATGAAATCGCAGAGTTTCTCCACGCCCTCGGTGGGCATGGCGTTGTAGATGGAGGCGCGCATACCGCCTACGTTGCGGTGGCCCTTCAGGTTTGTAAAGCCGGCGGCGGTGGCCTCGGCTACGAATTTGGCGTTTAAGTCCTCGTTTGCGGCGCGGAAGGTGACGTTCATATCGGAGCGGCTCCCCTTTTCGGCGGCGCAGGTGAAGAGTTTGGCGGAATCCAGTGTATCATAGAGCATGAGGGCCTTTTTGCCCTTGATGGCCTCCATGCCGGCGATGCCGCCCAAATTCTCCAACCAGTCCAGCACCAAGCCCAGCACATAGATGCACCAGCAGGGGGGCGTGTTGTACATGGAATCCTTGTCAATCTGGGTCTTGTAGCCCATCATCAGCGGGGTAATAGGCAGTTCATTGCCCGCCAGAGACTCTTTGACGATAACCACAGTCAGCCCGGCAGGGGCCATATTCTTCTGAGCACCGGCGAAGATCACGCCGTACTTGGACACGTCGATTTTGCGGGAGAGAATGTCGGAGGACATATCGCAGACCAGAGGCACCTTGCCGGTGTCCGGGGTGTACTGCCACTCGGTGCCGTAGATGGTGTTATTGGCGCAGTAATAGAAATAGGACGCGTCGGGATTCACCGTCAGGGCAGACTGGGCGGGGATGTAGCTGTGGTTTTTGTCCTCAGAGGTGGCGGCAACGGAAATTTCGCCGTACTTTTTCGCCTCTTTGTAGGCCAGATTGGAGAAGTTGCCGGTGATGGCGTAATCCGCCTTGCCGGTGGCACCGATGAGGTTTAAGGGAACAGCGGAAAACTGGGAGGACGCGCCCCCCTGCAAAAAGAGGACTTTGTAGCCCTCAGGGACCCCCAAAAGACGGCGGAACTTCTCTTGAGTGTCGTCAAAAATCTTTTGGAACACTTTAGATCGGTGGCTCATCTCCATCACTGACATGCCGGAACCTTGATAATTGGTGATTTCCGCGCCTGCGCGCTCTAAAACCTCCAAGGGGAGCATGGACGGACCTGCGGAGAAGTTATAAACTCGATTTTGCATGGTGAGAGCCTCCTTGTTGTATTTGTTCAACGCTTTATTTTGCTAAAGCATACATTACATTATATAAGGTAGCAATGTGACTGTCAACGTTCCCCGTCAAAAATTTTGCACAATCTCAATTTTCCCTCTCCCCTTTTCTTTGGTGATATGGTATAATCGTCTCATGGCTCTTATGCCAATCTTTGATGTTCCTCACACGAAAGGGAGAGTTGCTATGAAATTAAGCGACGTACAACGCATTTTGGGCGCCACCGTCCTATGCGGGGAGGGCACTCTGGACCGAGAAGTTTCTTCCGCCTGCGGCAGCGACTTTATGAGCGACGTGCTGGCCTATGTGAAAAATCAGGCGGTACTTCTCACCGGGCTTGTCAATCCCCAGGTCATCCGCACCGCGGATATGATGGATATGAAGTGCATCGTATTCGTCCGTGGCAAAATGCCGGACGAGACGATTTTAGAGCTGGCACGAGATCGAGACTTGGTAGTCATGAGTGCCAATATTCGGATGTATACCGCCTGCGGGCTCCTCTATCAAAATGGATTGGTGGGTGACTAATATGAGTGTAACACTTTCCTATCGCGTGGACGACGGCGATCTCATTCAGGCCGGCGAGGCCTCCAGCCAGATGAAAATGTCCCTGCGCCGACTCAATCTTCCCCCGGAGGTCATTCGCCGTGCCTCTATCTGCATGTACGAGGGCGAAATCAACATGGTCATTCACGCCCACGGTGGCGAGGTGACTGTGGAGGTGGGGCTGGATGCCATCACCATCACCATGAGCGACACCGGCCCCGGCATCGCCGATATTGACCAGGCCATGGAGGCCGGGTTCTCCACTGCGGGGGCGGAAGCCCGAGATTTGGGCTTTGGTGCCGGCATGGGTCTGCCCAACATGAAACGCTACTCTGACAGTATGACTATCAACTCCACCGTAGGCGTGGGCACCACCGTCACCATCACGGTGAACTTAAAATGAAGCACTCCGTTGTGCTAGACTACAAACGCTGTCGGGGCTGTACCACCTGCATCAAGTCCTGCCCCACCGAGGCCATTCGGGTCCGCAGCGGAAAAGCCGCCATTCTAAACGCCCGCTGCATTGATTGCGGCAGGTGTATTCAGGTGTGCCCTCATAAGGCCATCCACTCCCTCAGCGACCCCATGGAAGTCTTAACCCGATACCGCTACAATGTGGCCCTTCCGGACCCCGCCCTCTACGGCCAGTTTCAGAATTTGGAGGACGTTGACCTCGTCCTAAACGGTCTGCTGAAAATCGGGTTCCACGCCGTCTATGAAATTGCCAAGGCAGACGAGCTTTTATCCGACTACGCCCGTCAGTGCATCAGTGCCGGGGAAACCGCCCCCAAACCCCAGATTACCTCCGCCTGCCCCGCCGTCACAAGGCTTATCTGTATGCGCTTTCCCAAGCTCATAGACCATATTGCCCCTGTGGCTACCCCCCTAGAGTTGGCGGGGATTTTGGCCCGACGTGAGGCCATCGAGCGCACCGGCTTTGCCTCTGAGGAAATCGGCGTTTTCGTCATCTCCCCCTGCTCTGCCCAAGTCACCGCCGCCCATTCCCCGGAAAACGAGGCGGTGAACGGTGCCATCTCCGTCCGTGACATCTACTTAGCCCTTTTGGGCCCCATGAAGGAACTGGAAGAGCCGGAACCCATGGCATCGGCGGGCATTATGGGCGTGGGCCGCGCCTGCACCGGCGGCGAGAGCTCCGCCCGATTGAGAGAAAAATACATCGCCGTGGGGGGCATTGAAAACGTCATTCGGGTCTTAGAGGAGCTGGAGGACGGCAGACTGTCCGACGCGGACTTTGTGGAGCTTGCCGCCTGCGACGAGGGCTGCGTAGGGGGCTGTCTCAACGTGGAGAACCCCTTTGGCGCGCAGATGCACCTGAAAAAGCTGATGCGGGGCCTCCCTGTGTCCAAAAATCGCTTTACCTTTCAGGGCGACGACCGGAAAATTGCGGAACAGACCGTCCCTCTGAATTACTCCCCCGTGTTCGCGCTGGACGCCAATTTAGAGACTGCCATGGAAAAAATGTCCCGCATTGAGGCACTGGCGCAAAGTCTTCCCGGTCTTCACTGCGGCTCCTGCGGCGCACCCTCCTGCCACGCCTTCGCGGAGGACGTGGTGTTGGGCCGTGCCGACCCGGAGGACTGCATCTTCAAGATGCGGGCCCGGATGCAAAACATGACCGGCGACGAGGGGGTAGACTCCTACCTCCCCGCCCCCTTCCGCAAGTGGAAGGCCCCCAAAGACCCGCCCCAAGGTGCCTCCGAGCGATAACCGCCCCGCCATTCAAAAATGAAAGAAGGTGCCTCCATGACGGTGTTGGAACTGCAAAAAGCTCTGCAGCTGCAAGCGTTTTCCCTCCCCGACCCCGCCCGTCAGGTCACCGGGGGGTACTGCGGCGACCTCCTCTCCTGGGTGATGGGCCGTGCCCAACAGGGGGACGGTTGGGTCACTATCATGTCCAGCCGCAATGTGGCGGCGGTGGCCTCCCTCACCGATGTCTCCTGCGTCATTTTGGCGGAAGATGTCCGCCCGGACGCTGATTTGGCAGAGGTTTGCACCGACAAAGGCATCAACCTGTTAGGGGGCATGGACGGCACCTTCGCCCTGTCCGTAAAGCTGGGTGAGCTGCTGAAATGAAGCTATTTTACGATTTACATATGCACTCCTGCCTCTCCCCCTGCGGCGGGGACGATATGTCCCCCGCAAACCTTGCCGCCATGTGTGCTCTGGCAGGGCTGCAGGTGGTGGCACTCACCGACCACAATTCCGTGGGCAACTGCCGCAGCTTTTGCGCCGCCGCCCAAGCCCGGGGGCTTTTGGCCCTGCCGGGTATGGAGCTGTCCACCGTGGAGGAGGTCCACGTTATCTGCCTCTTCCCCGACTTCAAAAGTGCCGACGGCTTCGGTGCCTTTGTGGACGAAAAAACTGCCCCTTGGCAGGAGAACAACCGCAAAATTTTTGGCCCCCAACTCCTGATGGACGACAAGGACACCGTTTTGGGGGAGGATCCCCGCTTTTTAGCCGGTGCCTCCGGGGTAGGGATTTATGAGGTCGCCCCCGCCGTAAAGCGTTTCGGCGGCGTGTGCTATCCCGCCCACATCGACCGGGGTTCCTTCTCCCTCCTCTCCAATCTGGGCCTTTGGGACCCCGCCATGGGCTTTTCTCTGGCGGAAATTTCCCATCAGTGCCCCCCGGATTTGTTTGAGCGGCCCGACCTCCGGGGCGTGCGGCACATCACCGACTCCGATGCCCATTATCTGGACCAAATTCCCGACGCCCTGCAGCTCATGAACCCCGTCAGCCGTACGGCTGAGGGCGTTCTCCGCTGGCTGGACCCCAGCTACTGATCTGTTTTGTAAAAAAGCGCGCGATTCCTCGGCGGGAATTGCGCGCTTTCCTGAAAATAACCTTGTCTTTTGCCCCAGAGTCGTATAGAATAGATACCAACGAAAAACGCAAAGGAGGAACCATTTTTATGCCAAACTGCAAAACCGTCGTCCCCTACATCGGCACAAAAGAGCAGGAGGAAAAACTGCGGAAGGTCCTTGTCCAGCATCAGGGCCAGCCCGGTGCCACCATGCCCGTTCTGCAGGCCGCTCAGGAAATTTACGGCTATCTCCCCGAGCAGGTTCAAATCGCGGTAGCGGAGGGCTTAGACATCCCCCTCTCCGAGGTCTACGGCGTGGCCAGCTTCTACGCCCAGTTCTCCTTAAACCCCAAGGGTGAGCATCAGGTGAGCCTGTGCTTAGGCACCGCCTGCTATGTGAAGGGTGCCGGCGAGGTGCTCTCCGCCGTCGAAGAAAAGCTGGGGATTCACTCCGGCTCCATCACCCCCGACGGCAAGTTTTCTCTGGACTGCTGCCGCTGTATCGGTGCCTGCGGTCTGGCCCCCGTCATGATGGTGGGCTCTGACGTTTACGGCCGCCTCACCCCGGACCAAATCCCCGACATTTTGGACAAATATTCCTAATGAAAGACCTGTCGCTGTACTTATTGGACCTGTCCCAAAACTCCGTGACGGCAGGAGCCACCCGGCTGGACCTCTCCCTCATCGAGGCTGACGGGCAGCTCACCATGACTCTCACCGACAACGGCTGCGGGATGTCCCCGGAATTTCTGGCAGCGGTCTGCGACCCCTTCACCACCACCCGCACCACCCGAAAGGTGGGCATGGGTGTGCCCCTCCTCCGTCTGGCGGCGGAGCAGACCGGCGGCACGTTCACCATCGAAAGCACCGAGCATGTGGGTACCGCCGTCACCGCGACTTTTTCTGCGCGCCACATCGACTGTCCCCCTCTGGGGGATTTGCCCGGCACCGTGGCCGCCCTCATACAGGGCGCGCC
>JAVXKN010000076.1:0-6567 GCA_036647315.1 Oscillospiraceae bacterium
TCCTCGAAGCGGTCCTTGTAGGGCACCTGAAAATGCTGGGGTAATACCTTGAAGGCCTGTATTCGGTCCAGCCGATAAATCGTGGGTGACAGGTCGTCCTTATTTTCAAAGCTTTTCGCCTTGTCCACATCCCGTAAAAACGCGGTAAGGTAAAAATAATACTCAGAGACCATGAGCCCTACCGGTTCAATCAGGCGGGTTATCGGGGTGGGGTCCTTCAGCTTGCAGTAGGTGATCTCCATGAGCTGCTGCGTTTCAATCGCCTGACCAATTCTCCAAATGTCATCCAGAATATTCCTGCCATGATGGGGCTCGATATAGTGAAATTTCTCGTTGGCGATGAGTGTGGAAACAGCTTTTTTGTTCTGTTCCGGCACACAGCAGGACACCAGCTTATCCAGCACCGGCAGCATTTCGTCCTTCACCAGTGCCCGGCTGTCCAGCAGAATTTTACACACCGCCAAAATTTCGCCGTTACTTAGGAGCTGCGCCGATGACTCCGTAAGCCTGTAACCCTTGGCACCAATATCATAAACCAGTTCCCGTGGCGGGACTTGCTCGGCAAAAAAACAGCGCAAGTCCTCGATGTCACGTTGAACGCTCCGTTCCGTGACACCAAATTCCTGCGCGATTTCGGTTTTGTAAAGCAGCTCATGCCGCATTAGGCGGGTGTGCAGCGACAATAGCCGTTTTGACTTCCCCTCTGCTTCAGATATTCCCATCTCTACACCTCTTTTTTCAGTATACACGATATGAGCAAATACAACAAGCTTTTGCAGGAAATTACCCTGTCGTTTTGTGAAATTTTACAAGGATTGCGGTCAATATTTACCCTGCGTCCAGCAAACGCCTACCGCAGCCCTGCCACCCTCTGCGTATAGCATAACAGGAAGCATGGACAGATACTGTCCATGCTTCCTGTTTTGTTGGCTTAAAAATTCATGTGGTTCGCAGATGTTCCCATGCCTGCATTGCCGCGCTACTGCACCTGCACCGCTGTCAGGTGCTTGGGCAGGGAGCCCACCACCACCAGACGCTTTTCCTTATCGTAGAGGAAGTAAATCCGCAAAAGGTTTTCCGCGGCGTTGCCTACTTTGAGGTGGAGGTCCAAGGGGGTTTCTACGGGCTTTCCCGCCGCCCCAATCCGATATTTAATCTTGTATTCAGTGGGTGTATATTCCACCGTCTGCTTGCCGACGGGGCACACCTCGAAGGGTCTGCCGTATTTCTCCGAGCAGCGGCTCATGGCGGCGTCCTCGCTCATCTGCCCCTCGTTGCAGGCCCAATATTCCGTTGCCAAATACTCCAACGCGTCGCAGAGCAGCTTCATATCCACCTCGCCGGTGGGGGTTTTGGTGATGAGATCGATGGCTTTTTGGTGGAACAGCATACGCTCCCCAAAACAGCGATTTACCCAAGCGGGGATATCCACGGTGGTGGCAGGTCGCTGGGATAGGCTGCGGTAATAGCACAGGGTGTCCTCCTGCCGGCGCAGCTTGTCCTCCGCCTGTGCCACCCTTCCGTCGGCCTCCGCTTGCACGGCTTTTGTCCGCTCTCGGGCATCGTCAATCTGCGCCTGAAACTGGACTATTTTCCCCCGCAGCTGCTCCAACGCGGTGTCCTTAATCAGTAGCTCTGCTTCGTATTTGCTTTTCAGTAGGGCCGCCTTCGCGCTCTGCTGCTGCTCCGTATCTGCGGCCAGATGCTTCGCGTCGCCCAACTGCTCCTGCTGGCGGAGCTTGGCATCGGCGAGAAACCACACCCGGTCAAAGGACACCGGCTTCCGTTTTGGGTACTCCTGCACGGCACTGTCCAGCTTTTGCAGCAGACCGTCGTTCTTTGCGCCGGGATCGGGATAGGAGCTGCAGCCGCCGCCAAAGAGCAGGGGCTCCAACAAAATGGTTTCGCCGGAGCCAATCTCCAACTTGAAAATCTTCGCAAACTCGCCCCGCTGGGCATCGGGCAACTGGAAAAATTGAGCGTAGCCCATTTTGAAACGTGTCAGCGAGGTGGTGTCGTAGGGGAGCTGCGGGGCGGAATCTGGGGCGTTTTGGATGGTGCCAAGCTGCCGAGCCGTCTCGGCACCTAGCGTGCGCAGGAGGGGGCTGACAGGCATGGTTTCCAGCTTAATTTCCTGCAGGGCGGCCAAGTTTGGCCCGGTCTGTGTCGGCGCCTTGCGCTCCGCAATCACCACCGCCGGCAGCGTACCGGTTTTCAAATAGTCCCGCAGCTGTTTTAATTTATCCCCGGAATTTAGCAGCCACAGCCTGTCCTCGATGGGATAGCCCTGAGTCAGTCCTACCAGCGGATTGCGGGCCAGTTCCTTCACAAAAACCGGGCGGAAAACCTCGCAGCGTTCCTCTGTCCCCTCCGGCTCCGAGGCCAAGGTTTGGAACCCACATTCCAAGGTCTTTCCCACAATGCGAAACGCCACATTGGTCTCCAAAATCCGGCCGGGCACCGGGGCACGCTCCTGATGGGGATTGGTGGGGTCGCTGCCCAAATCCGGCTCGATGAGCTGCATGGTCCACGCGCCCTCCTCGGGCAGGCTCACCACGTCCACGGTGTAGCCCATGCTCAGGTGGAAGGAGGGCAGCTGGGCGCAATCGATGGTGCTGTAATCCGCCGGGTCCGGCAGTTTGAGGGCTTCCGGCAGGTCAAACTCCCGAAATCGTGCCCGCAACCAACGAGCCACCGTCAGCGCGGCAATTTTCAGCCCGTCCTCTGCCGGCGTTTTGCTGTTGGCGGCGTGTGCCGCCAACTGAAACAGCGGGTAGCGGATGCTCTTAATCAGTCGCCGTGGCCCGTAGCTTTTCACATCTGACATAGCGGATGCCCTCCGTTCTTTTTCGTGACAGTCTCACTGAATGTAGTACCAGTTTAACACAGAATCCGACAAAACACACCCACAATTACGCGCTCTTCTCCAAACACATATGGGTTTTTTGCACCAGCATGGAGCGGCGTTTGGGCGGGAGCTTCTGCAGTGCCAGTTCCAGTGTGTCAGGGTCGCCCACCAGTACCACCTGCTTTTTTCCGCGGCTGATTGCAGTATAGAGCAGATTGCGGTTCATCATGCCGGAAAAACCTCGCATGATGGGGAGGTATACCGTGTCGTACTCACTGCCCTGAGATTTGTGGACAGTGATGGCGTAAGCCTGTGTGAGCGTTCTGACGACCGGCTGATTGTACCACGCGGCAAGCTGCCCGGTTGGAAGCGTGAGACTGTAGGTGGTTTTCTCTTTTTCAATGTTCAGCAGATTCAGCGTTCCGATGTCACCATTGCAAACCCCCACTTCCCAGTCATTTTCAGTCACCATGACCCGATCACCGTCCCAGAGGAGTTCATTTTGGGGCGTTCTTACGCTCAGGGTAGACTGCAAATTCACCCTCCTGTGTAGGTCGGCGTTCAGCGCACGAACTGACAGATCGGTGGCCACATTAAACGGGGACAGCACCTGCACGCTATCGCCCTGCAGATAATGGCTAGCTGCGGCGTTGCAGATATAGCTTTTCACCTCTTCCTCCCGATTCATCTGCAGAAACTGAAAGTCTTGGCCCAGCAGCAAGTCGCTGACGTGCCTGCACTGGTCAAACCGGCGCACGTTGTGGAGGAGTGCCGTGGCATCTGCTTCCTGACGGTGACAAATTTCCAAACGAACATATGGTATGCCAAGCTCCAATAAATCCGGCAGGACATTGCCGCTGCCTACAGATTGCAGCTGATTGGGGTCCCCCACCAAAACCAGACGGCAGTCTGACGGCATCTTAATAAGGATGCCCGCCAGCATTTCCAGTGTCATCATACTGGCCTCGTCCACCACCACAAGCTTGTTATACTCCCAGGGTATTGGCTGTAGAAAATCCTCCTCCGGGCGCAGGCCCAGTGCACCGTGTACCGTCCGAACGTCCAGACCGGAACGGACGCGGAGATTGCAGGCAGCCTTCCCGGTGGGCGCGCAGAGCACATAGCCGGTGTTCTGCGACCGATAAGCGGTCAGGGCCTGAATGAGGGTGCTTTTGCCGGTACCGGCACCGCCCAAGATGATAGAGAGCCGGCATCCCAGTGCCATCTGGACTGCATCTCGCTGCTCGGTTGTCAGGGGGATGCCGTTTGATGTAAGCATTTCCGGCAATGTACTGGCAGGCAAGTGATTGTTCCTCAAAATGTCGGACAGAAATTCCGCCGCAATCCCTTCATAACGACTGGTTTTCCAAAAGTACAGCCGCTGCCCCTCCTGAACGAGAAATTCGTTGCGAATCAGAAATGCGCGGTCTGCTTGGAAAACGTTGTGCCGCAGTTCTTTTTGGGACTTTTGGCAGGCGCGGTAAAGTTGGTCGGAGGTGGTGAGGGTAAAGGCATCTCCATTCATTAGGAGTTTCTCCAAGGCCTCCAAAATATAACGCCCACGCAGCTTTTTGGGCCACTGTATAACCTCCAGTAGGTCACAGGATGCCAGATATTTTTTCATATGTTCCTCCTTTGTAAGTAGCGCATCAAATTCCACTTGCCTCTCCCCTGCCCCCTTCCAAAAGGGTACCCAGTTCCTCTGAAAAGCGGTAGGTGATTTCCACGTTGCCCTCCTCGAAAATGCGAATGGTGCTGATGGTCTCCGCGATGGTGAGCCTGTCCAGTTCCGTGAGTTTTCCCAGTTTTAGGAGGCTCTGCACCCAGGGCTTGTCCAGCGGCGCGCCCTCCCCCTCGGTTTCTGCCAGACGGTCCAACTGGCCTTGGAGAATCCCCTCCTGCCGCCCGTAATCTTCCTGATAGCGCAGAAAATCCGGCTTGGAGATGAGGCGTTCCTTCCAGTCCTCGTAGGCACCCTGCTTGAGCCGAGAAACCCGCTCCAGTGCCCCCTCCAGCCGCAGTCGCTCCTGCTGACCGCGGTTATCCGACGCACTTTTTGAGGCCCCACTCGCCGCCAGTGTCTGCAGATTGTGCACACTTTCAATAATCCGATTCAAATCCCCCAGCACCAGTTCTTCCAGCGTTTTCTGGGGGATATAGTGTTTGGAGCAGACGGTGGAACCGTAGCGTTTATAGGAGCCGCAGGTGTAAAATACCGCTCCGCCCCATGTGGTTTTGACCATGGAACGACCGCAGTCGCCGCACTTTAAGTAGCCGGCGAAGGGGCTCACGTTGGACTGGAAATCCGGCGTGTGGGTTTTGCGCTCCATCAGGGCCTGCACCCTGTCCCACTGCTCCCGGGGGATGATGGCCTCATGGGTATCCGGCACCACAATCCAGTCCGCCCGCTCCTTCCGTTTGGCACTGCCGTGGAGATTGGCCCGCACGTCCCGCCCCTGCTCCATGCTCCCGATGTACACCTCGCTCTGCAGCAGCCGGTGGATGGTGGCGTAGGTCCAGTAGGTGGTGGCGTCCAGCTTGTTGCAGTTGCGGTACTTCTCCCCCATGAGCCGTTTATACTCACTGGGGCATGGAATCTGTTCGGCGTTGAGCAGCTTGGCGATTTTAATTTTACCCGCGCCGTTTTCAAACAGGGAAAAGATGCGGGACACCACGGCGGCGGCCACCGGGTCCACAATGAGGCGATTGTGATTTTCCGGGTCTTTCAGATAGCCGTACCCCGCAAAGGCACCGATAAATTCCCCCCGCTGCTGTTTGGCGTGGAGGGCACTTTTCACCTTCTGGGAAATATCGCGGGCGTATTGGGTGTTAAATAAATTCTTCAGCGGCATCATCATATCGTAGGCACCCCGGTCGCTGTCGATATTGTCGCTGATGGCGATAAAGCGGGCACCGTGTTCCGGGAGCCAGTGCTCCAAATAGCGACCCGCCTCGATGTAATCTCTGCCAAATCGGGACAAATCTTTCACCAAAATGCAGTTGATAGTCCCCCGCTCGATGTCCAATAGCATCTGCTGAAAGGCGGGCCTGTGGAAATTGACGCCGGTGTAGCCGTCGTCCACATACTCGTCACCCACCGTCAGCTCCGGGTGCGCCGCTATGTATTCTCGCAGCAGCTTGCGCTGGTTGCCGATGCTGTCGCTCTCCGCCCTGTCGCCGTCCTCACGGGAGAGGCGACAGTAGAGGGCCGCCGTCCAAATTTTTGCTTTCTGCGCCATTTCTGCCGCCTCCTTTCTGTACTGCCGCTGTGCGGTTGGCTAACTGTGGGCCGCAATCAGCCGATGCACCAGCTCCTCCGCCGTGGTATTCCCTGCAAATTTCCGCGTCACCCGCCCTGCCGTGTGGACGCGGCACCCCGCAGCATCTCTGGGGACCTGCTCAATACGATTCATGGAATCCCTCCTTTACGTTACCTCATAATCCAGAATATGAAAGCCTTCCAACAAACATGAAACTCCGTATTCCTTTTTTGCCCTTGCTTCCACTATCACAAAGTGGTATACTAACACTACAAAGTGCTTTGAAATCACTTTGTAGTTACATTATAACACTATTTAGTGAGTACGTCAAGTATTTCTTTCTTTAGGAGGGTTCTTCCATGGCCATGACTGAAAAAATCAAGATTTTATTGGTGAAAAAAAATATCAGTGCCGTACAGCTTGCGGATTTATTAGGCACCTCTCCCTCTAACCTCTACA
>JAVXKN010000077.1:0-2825 GCA_036647315.1 Oscillospiraceae bacterium
CGACTTCTCCCGCAATCTCAGCCTGCCCCGGGGCATGGAAAAAACCGCCGCCGTAGCAGTCACCGGCGTGCCCTTCCCCTGCGACATGGGGAAATTCAACGACAAAAACTTCGTCTATGTAGCCGCCTTCGGGGCCTTTACCGAGGTGGCCTACGGCACCCCACAGGGCTTTAAGAACCTTTTTGGCCACTTGGCCTACCTGATGGAGGGGGTAAAAAGTCTGGGTGCCATCCGCAGCCACCGGCTCACCGTCACCCACGACGGGGAAACGATGGCGGGGGACTTTATCTTCGGCATGGTGAGTAACACCGTATCCGTGGGGGGCTTTCAGGGTCTGCCCGCCCGTCAGGTGAAGCTGGACGACGGCGTGTTCGAGGTGGTGCTCATCCGCCAGCCCGGCACGTTGCAGGAGCTCAACGCCATCCTCTCCGCCCTGGCCACCGGCTCCGCCGCCGGGGCAAACGGCATTGTGGAGGCCTTCCACGCCAAAAGTCTCACCTTTACCGGCAACGAGGAGCTGCCTTGGACCCTGGACGGGGAATACGGCGGCAGTCCCCGGGCTGTCACCATCGAAAACCTCCCCCACGCCATCACCATCATCAAGGGGAAATAACCTCTAACCCCACAGCTCCAACGCCCCCAGCAGCACCAGCAGTCCCCCGGAGAGGGGGAGAGCGTACGGCTCCAGCCACCGCGCCCAGCCGTGGCGCGCCAAAAATCCCCCAAAGGGCAGGCAAAACAGGGTGACGGCGAAGTTGGCGCAAGACCCCCAAAAGACCGACACCCCCACCGCCCCGGCACACACCCCCGCCCCCGCGTTATTCACCGCCAGTGCCGCCCCTAAGGCCACCATGGCCCGGAGGGAGTCCCCGCCGGCAGGCTCCGGGGCACCTGATGCCGGGTGTCTTAAATAGTCCAAAATCACCCAGAGACCCATGCCCATCAGCACCGCGCCCCCTAAAATTCTGCCGTTGCCCCCCTGAAAAAGCCCCTCGGTCATGGCCCCAAAAAAGAGGGACAGGGCTGTGACCGCGGTAGTCACCGCCGCCAAAATCAGCCTGCCTTGCAGACTGAGAGAGATTCCCCGCAGTCCGTAGGCCCCCGCCAAAAGCAGAGTATCCAAATTGCAGGAAAGTGCAAATAAAAGTCCGCCACCCAAAAAAATCGCCTCCGCAATCATCCTATGCGAAGGCAAAAAACAGGTGCGGCAGGGAAAACGTTTCCCTGCCGCACCATTTTTAGGCTCTTTTTTAGTACATGCCGCCCATGTCGCCGCCACCGGCGGGCATTGCGGGGGCGGGCTCTTTCTTGTCTGCCACCAGAGACTCGGTGGTGAGCATCAGAGAGGCGACGGAGGCCGCGTTCTCCAGCGCGGAGCGGGTGACCTTGGTGGGGTCTACGATGCCGGCATCAATCATGTCGCAGTAGACTTCCTTGTAAGCGTCGTAGCCGTAGCCCATCTTCTTGGCGTTCTTCACGTTCTCCAGCACCACGGAGCCGTCGATGCCGGCGTTGATGGCAATCTGGCGCATGGGCTCGGTGAGGGCGCGAATGATAATCTGGATGCCGGTTTTTTCGTCGCCCTCGGCGTTTGCCAGCAGTTTTTCAACAGCGGGGATGGCGTTTACATAGGCTGCGCCGCCGCCTGCCACAATGCCTTCCTCTACGGCGGCACGGGTGGCGTTGAGGGCATCCTCTACCCGCAACTTCTTTTCCTTCATAGCGGACTCGGTGGCGGCACCCACGCGGACGATTGCCACGCCGCCTGCCATCTTTGCCAGACGCTCCTGGTACTTTTCCTTGTCGTAATCGGAGGTGGTCTCCTCAATCTGGTGACGAATCTGGGCAACGCGGGCCTGGATGGCGGTAGCGTCCCCTGCGCCGTCCACGATGATGGTGTTCTCCTTGGAGATTTTCACCTGACGGGCACGGCCCAGCTGCTCCATGGTGGCTTCCTTAATCTCCATGCCCATGTCGGAAGAAATCACGGTGCCGCCGGTGAGGACAGCGATGTCCTCCAGCATTTCCTTGCGGCGGTCGCCAAAGCCGGGAGCCTTGACGCACACGACGTTCAGAGTGCCGCGGAGCTTATTCACAATGAGGGTGGACAGAGCGTCGCCCTCCACGTCCTCCGCCAAAATCATCAGCTTTTTGCCGGACTGAACCACCTGCTCCAAAAGGGGCAGCAGATCTTGAATGGAGGAGATTTTCTTGTCGGTGATGAGGATGACAGCGTCGTCAATGACGGCCTCCATCTTCTCGGTGTCAGTGACCATGTAGGGGGTGATGTAGCCGCGGTCGAACTGCATGCCCTCTACCACTTCGCTGTAAGTCTCGGCGGTTTTGGACTCCTCAACGGTAATCACGCCGTCGTGGGAGACTTTCTCCATCGCGCCGGCAATGAGGGTGCCGATTTCGTCGTCGCCGGAGGAAACCGCGCCTACCCGGGCGATGTCCTCGGTGCCCTTGACCTTCTTGGAGTTCTTTTTAATCTCCGTGATGGCGGCATCGGTTGCCTTGGCAATGCCCTTTTTCATAATCATGGGATTCGCGCCGGCGGCCAGATTTTTGAGGCCCTCACGGATGATGGCCTGTGCCAACAGGGTTGCGGTGGTGGTGCCGTCGCCGGCTACGTCGTTTGTCTTGGTGGAGACTTCCTTCACCAGCTGCGCGCCCATGTTCTCAAACGGGTCGTCCAGCTCGATTTCCTTGGCGATGGTCACGCCGTCGTTGGTGACAAGGGGTGCGCCGAACTTTTTGTCCAGCACCACGTTGCGGCCCTTGGGGCCCATGGTAATTTTAACGGTATCGGCAAGCTGATTGAC
>JAVXKN010000077.1:2835-6532 GCA_036647315.1 Oscillospiraceae bacterium
CTCCATGGCGCGGCGGGCCTCCTCGCCGAAGCAAATGATTTTAGACATATGAAAAACCTCCTGATTTTAATTCAAAATAAGAACCTGCGGAATTATTCCACAACAGCCAGAATATCGCTCTGCTTCACGATGGTGTATTCCTCGCCGTCCGTCCCACGCAATGTTCCATTGCGCGGGAACCCTGTCATTTGAAATGCGGTTGGGAGAAGTGAATTCTCCCAACCTGCGCCGCTTCGCGGCGTCCCGCCTTTGGCGGGTCCCCAAAGTGGACGGCTGTGGTGCTACTTGAATACCTTATTCCACAACAGCCAGAATGTCGCTCTGCTTCACGATGGTGTATTCTTCACCATCCACTTTGACAGGGCTGCCGGCGTACTTGCTGGCGACGACTTTTTGGCCCACCTTCACGGTCATGACGACTTCCTTGCCGTCCACCATGCCGCCGGGGCCCACTGCTACAACCTCTGCCATTTCGGGCTTTTCCTGCGCGCCCGCTGTGAGGATGATGCCGCTTTTGGTCTTTTCCTCCGCCTCTACGGATTTGAGAATCACACGGTCTGCTAAGGGTTTGAGTTTCATGCCTGTTTCCTCCTTGATGTTTATAGTAGTTTTATGAAAACAATTTTGGTGCCGTTAGCACTCTTTGACTTTGAGTGCTAACCACGAGTATGATAATACCGCGCCCGGAACAAAAAATCAACCCCCTTTTGGAAAATAGGGGTTGATTTTTTGAAAATTCATTTTCTGTTCACAAAGCACCGGCAAATTCTCGGTCTTTTACCCGATAATGGGCGTTGGGCGGGTAAAAAAAGTTCACCTTTTTTGGAGAGAGGGTGAGGGTAAAGGATTTGCCCCGCATGACCTCCCCGTCCACCACCGCCACGATTTCCAGCGGGGAGGAGAACGTCACCGACTGTCCGCTTTTGGCAAAGATGTCGTTGGGGAGCTTTTTGTAGTCCCCCTTGGCGTACACCCCCACCAGACGGAAAAACTTGAACCGGCTCACCTTGGGCACCACCAGAAAATTCAGCACGCCGTCGTCCGGCTCCGCGTCCCCAACGGGCATGAATCCGCCGCCGTAATATCTGCCGTTGCAGATGCACAAAACGGCGGTTTCCCCGGAATAGTGCCAGTCGCCGATGTCGATGGTCATAGGGCGGGCGATGCCCTTGAAGAGGACGTTTTCAATGAGGGCCAAAATGTACGCCCCCATGCCGGTAACGAGAGGCCAGTCCTTATATTTGTGGACATCGTCGGCAATGCGGGCATCCACCCCGGCGCAGGTCACTCCAACTCCCAGCTTGCCGTTGCAGTCCATCAGGTCAAAGGCGGCCTGGGGCCCCTCCACCAGCGCGTCTAGGTCGGAGAAAGTGTGGAGACAGTCTTTGCCGAAAATTTTGAGAAAGTCGTTGCCGGTCCCTTTGGGGAGGACGGTAATGGCGGCATTTTCATACCCCGCCGCGCCGTTGACCGCCTCGTTTAAGGTGCCGTCACCGCCGCAGGCGTAAATGCGAACATCCCCGCCGGTCTCCGCCGCTTCACGGGAGATGTGGCAGGCATCCCCCTCGCCGCTGGTGGTGCGGATTTCGTAGTCCAGCTGTTTGCCGCCGCAAACCCGATGGATTTGCGCCAGCAGCGCGTCGGTGCTGCCCTTTTTCCCCGCCACAGGATTGACAATAAAGAGATGTTTCACGGCGTGACCCCCTCGTTTGGTGTTAGCGATACATAAATAAATCGCACTTAATCATGCCGTTGTACAGCTTCCGCTTTTTGTCGGCGGGTTTGCCGAACGTCCGCTCGAATTCGGTGTGGGAGGATAACAGTGTCAGCTTCCAGCCCTCGGGCAGGGTCTTGTACGCCTTGCCGAAGCCCTCGTACAGTGCCTCCGCCTCGGCGTGCTCCATGAGCCGCTCGCCGTAGGGGGGGTTGGTCACAATGCGCCCATAATCCGCGTCGCGGTGGAACGTCATGGCATCCGCCACCTCGAATTTCACCATGTCCTCCACGTCGGCTTTCACGGCGTTAGCCTCTGAGATTTCAATGGCGTGGGGGTCAATGTCGCCGCCCCAAATGTCGTAAGTGCCGTCATATTCCTTGTCCATGGCCTCGTCGGCGGCATCCAGCCATGCGGACTGGGGAATCCAAATATACTTCTGGGAGGCGAAGGAGCGGGAGAGGCCGGGGGCACGGTTTTTGGCAATGAGGGCGGCCTCGATGGCGATGGTGCCCGAGCCGCAGAAGGGGTCGCAAAATTCATCCCGGCCACGATACCGCCCTAAGGTAACCATCGCGGCGGCTAAAGTTTCACGGAGGGGTGCATCTACGCCCACAGCCCGGTAGCCCCGCTTGTAAAGCCCCGGCCCGGAGGTGTCCAGCATGAGACTTGCCACGTCCTTCATGATGGAAAACTGAATCTGATAGAGCGCGCCGGTTTCGGGGAGGGTCGCCATGCCGTATTTCCCGCCGAGCCGTGCCGCCACGGCCTTTTTCACGATGGCCTGACAGGCGGGAACGGCGTGAAGCTGGGAATTTAAGCTGTGGCCCTTGATGGGAAACTGGCCGTTTAAGGGAATCAGCTCCTCCCAAGGCAGGGCCTTTGTGCCCTCAAATAATTCGTCAAAGGTGGTGGCGGAAAACTGGCCCAGACAGACCAGCACCCGCTCGCCGGTGCGGAGATTGAGGTTCATCCGTGGAATATCGGCGGGGGAACCGTCGCAAAAAACCCGGCCGTTTTCAGCCCGGACGTTTTCTAAATTCAGCCGTTTCAGCTCGTCGGCCACCAAAGCCTCCAAGCCGAACAGGGTGGGGATGATAAAGGTCAGTTTTTCCATGGCGCACTCCTCGCTGCCCGCAGGCAGGTTACTTACAGACAGTATACCGTGTTTCCCGCCGGTTGGCAATGAAAAGTTCTGCCCGTAGGGGCGCGCATTGCGCGTCCGCCGGACTATTCCAGCCCCTCGAAGAAATCCTCATATTCACAGCGAAAAATGTGCCGCAGTGCCACCAGGTCGCCCACCTTAATATTCAGCTCCCCGGTTTCATAGCGGGAATAGACGGCGCGGGTGGTGTCGCAACCCGCCACCTGCAGTTGGGCCGCAACCTGTTCCTGCGTCAGCCCACGCGCCTTGCGTAGCCGCCGCAAATTCCCGCCCATGTTTTTATCCTGTCGTAATCTGTCCATTACAATCCCCCGTTTGCTCAATATGCGTTGCACTTTCTCATATTGTATGGTATTGTAATTTGTATATTGCTCACAATATTGAGCAATATACCGTTTCGACAGGGTTCGCGCTTTTTTTACATGAGCAAAGGACTATGATGCCTCAAAAGGGAGCGGGAAATATGATGAAACTGAACTGTAAACTAAGACTTCTCCTAGGAATTCTGGCGATTTTGGTGTCGCTGCTGCTATCTTGGGGTTTGTGGGGCTGGCTAGGAAATTTCTCCCTCCTAGCGTTGGTACCCGGCGGGTTCCTGTTCATCTGGCTGAACCCGGAGCTGATGGGCGGAGGGTAGGACGGGGGGACGTGAACAGGACGAGAGCCCTCATCCGTCACGCCCCTGCGGGGGCGCGCCACCTTCCCCTAAGGGGAAGGCTTATCGCTTCGGCGGGACGTGAACAGGACGAAAAAACGGATTGCCACACCAGCCTGCGGGCTGGTTCGCAATGACACTACCTAACAGCCCTGTCATTGCG
>JAVXKN010000078.1:0-6391 GCA_036647315.1 Oscillospiraceae bacterium
AAGAGCAAAAGGCCGATACCGCTTTTACAGCTGAGTAATTTTTCTTCCATAGAAAAGCACCTCTTCATATTTGATATGATTATGATATCACATTCATTTCAGATGTCAAGAGAAAAACGCGGCTGAAAAACAATTTGTTTTTCAGCCGTATTTCTTTTGAAAGGTTAGTTTTCCAGCGGGAGCACGTTTTCCGGGGCTACCGCCAGGGTGAGCACCGTGGGGCTTTGAAGAGCCTCCCACTGGGTTTTGGGCAGTTCCCACTGCAGAGCACCCCCCGCCGGGGTTTGGAGGGTAATCACCACGGAAAACAGGTTGTCCTGCACCCGCAAAACCTTGCAGGGGATGGGGTTGACGGAATGTTCCTCCGCCGCAAGCAGATGGTGTGCGCGGATGCCCACATGGGCCACACTGCCGCCATAGGGCTGGGCAGTTTGGAGAAAAACCCCCCAGTCCGTGGCGAAAAGCTTGCCATCTTCCACGGTGGCGGCGGATACGTTTTTGCAGCCGGAGAGGAGACAGGCGGAAAGGGTCTGGGGCGCGTGAAAGAGGTCGGTGGTGGGTACGGCGGGCTGGGACTGCCCCTCCGCCACCACGCAGGCGGTTTTGCACAGGTGATAAACCTCGTCCCGGCTGTGTGTCACCAAAATCGAGGGGCCGGGGAACGTCCCCAAAATCTCCCGCAGTTCCTCCTCCACCTGCCAGCGCAGATAGTCGTCCAGTGCCGACAGGGGCTCGTCCAGCAGTAGGACTTGGGGTCGGCTGGCTAAGAGCCGTGCCAGTGCCACCCGCTGCTGCTGTCCCCCGGAGAGTTTGCGGGGGTACTGCTCCGCCAGTTCCTCCAAATGAAATTGGGCGAGAAGTTGAGGGAGCAGGGCTTTGCGGTCCTCTTTGGGTACCGCCAAGGCGATATTTTCCCCGGCGGTGAGGTTGGGAAAGAGGGCGTAATTTTGAAAAAGATAGCCCACATGCCGCTGTTGGGGTGGCAAATTGATTTTTTTGGCGGAATCGTACAGGATTTTACCGTCCAGTGCAATGTGCCCCCGGTCCGGCGTTTCAATGCCGGCGATGCACTTGAGGGTCATACTCTTGCCACTGCCGGAGGCACCCAAAAGCCCCAGTGTGGCGGCACTTTCGGCGGTAAAATCCACGTTCAATGTGAAGTTTTCCAGTTTTTTAGAAAAGCTGACCACTAACGCCATGACCCCGCCCCCTTTTTCCTGCGAAAATTCAGGGAGAAAATGATGATAAAGGAGATGCCCATCATCACCAGTGCCCAGCGGTAGGCCAAAATGCGGTCGCCGTTTTGCACGGCGGAATACACCGCCAACGCCATGGTTTGGGTTTTGCCCGGAATGTTGCCCGCCAGCATGGTGGTGGCACCGAATTCACCCATGGCCCGCGCAAAGGAGAGGACGGCACCGGCGATGATGCCCGGTCGGGCGTTGGGGAGGGCCACCCGGCAGAAAAGCCGCCATTCCGATAACCCCAGCGTGCGCCCCGCTTGGAGGAGCGTGGGGTCCAGCTGTTCAAAGGCACCCCGTGCCGAGCGGTACATCAGCGGGAAAGACACCACGGCGGCGGCGATAGCCGCACCCTGCCAAGTGAAAACCACGTTGAAAAATCCGCCCAGCACCCCGTTGCGCCCGAAAATCAGCAGCAGAAAAAAGCCGATTACCGTGGGGGGCAGTACCAGCGGCAGGGAGAAAATGCCGTCTAAAATACCCTGACCGTGGCGGAGCCTTGCCACCCACCACCCCGCCAGCAGGCCGAGAAAAAAGGTGACTGCCGTGGCGCAAAGTGCCACTTTGATGGAAATGAGAAGCGGTGATAAATCCACGGAAACGCCTCCTTTCAGGTTGCCGGGTATTTTATAGTTGCAGATGCGGTGGTTACGCCATTTTGAACCCTGCCGCTTCAAAAACTGCCACGGCCTTATCTGTTTTCAAAAAGTCCAAAAACTTCTGGGCCTCCGCGGCGTTGGGGGCATCTTTCACAAGGGCGGCGGGGTAGATGACCTTTTTGCAGCTGCCTTCGGGGGCTTCGCAGACCACAGTTACCTTGTCGGAGCTGGCGGCATCGGTGGCGTACACCACGCCGCAGTCCACCTCGCCGTTTTCCACCCAGGTGAGTACCGCGCGGACGTTGGTGCCGAAGTTGGCCTTGGCGGAAACCTTGTCCCACAGGCCTAAAGACTCGTAAATCTCCTGAGTATACTGCCCCACAGGCACCGATTCGCCGCCTACGGCAATCATTTTCACCGCGTCGGTAGCCACGTCCTCAAAGGAGGTGAGGGGTGTAGCGGCATCCTTGGGCTGGATGAGTACCACTTTGTTTTCCAGCAGGTCTACTCGGCTGTCCGCCGCGATGAGGCTCTTTTCATCCAGAGCCTTCATCTGCTTTTGGGCGGCGGAAATGAACAAATCGCAGGGCGCGCCCTCCTCAATTTGGGACTGCAGTGTCCCGGAGGAATCGAAGGTGAAAGTGAGCAGGGCGTGGGGGTTTTCATTACAGTAGAGGGTGGAAAGTTCCCCCATCACGTCGGTGAGGCTGGCGGCGGCGGAGATATTGACAACGGCCTCTACCTTGGGGGCGCAGGCGGTGAGGGAGAGGGCAAGAACGCTGGCAAGAGAGAGGGAGAGCAGGCGAGAGACTGTGTTTTTCATGGGGGTATCCTCCTAAAATGTTCTGTATCTTAAAGTGGTGTTGCGCAATTTGTGACGGTCCCTTTCAGGGAGGCAAGGGCGTGGTCCATGGCGGGGAGAATGGCGGAAAGGCACTCGGTGGCCGCCTTGGGACTGCCGGGGAGATTCACAATCAGCGTCTCCTTGCGGATGCCGGAAACCCCACGGGAGAGCATCCCTCTGGGGGTAATCTGCATGGATGCCGCCCGCATGGCCTCGGAAATGCCGGGGACCTCACGGTCAAAAACGCTCTTAGTAGCCTCCGGGGTTACGTCTCTGGGCGATAGCCCGGTGCCGCCGGTGGTGAGGATGAAATCCGCCAGAGTTTCGTCGCAGAGACGGGTGAGTTCCGCCTCAATTTGTGCCCGGTCGTCGGGGACGATGGTAGTGGAGACAACGGGGTAATGCTGCCCCTTTAAGAGGGCCTCCAGTGCCGGGCCGCTCTGGTCCTTGCGGGTGCCCTCAAACCCGGAATCGCTGACGGTGACAATGGCGGTTTTGAAGGGGAGGGTGTAGGTCACTTCGTCCCCCTCGCTCACTTCGCCGCCCTCTAAAACCCGGGTAAAGACCCCCTCACGGGGCATGATGCAGTCCCCCACCGCCTTGAAAATCTCACAGTGGCTGTGGCACTGCTTGCCGATTTGGGTCAGTTCCAAAACGGCGGTACCGATGTAAAACTTGGTGCCGATGGGGAGTTTGGGGAAGTCGATGCCCTCAATGAGCAAATTTTCTCCAAAAGCACCGTCGGCCACATCTACCCCTTTGGCGCGAAATTCCACCACCTTTTCGTGGCAGAGGAGAGACACCTGTCGGTGCCAATCCCCGGCGTGGGCATCCCCCTCCATGCCCCACTGGGCGCGGAGGGTGGCGTGGTGAATGTTTACTTTTGCGGTCCCTTTGGCGGGACTTTGGCATACGGCGATAATCTTCGGCATCATTTAACCTCCTATTTGTGACATACAGGCACCCTCGTCGCCTGTGGCGGCGGGACCGGTAAAGTGGTGGTGGGCGGGCTTGCGTTGTATTTCGGAAAGAATAGCGGACGTGATTTTTTTGTCCTCCTCGTGGAGAAGAGGACGTAAATCAGTGCCCTGTTCATACTGCAGGCAGGGCTTAAAAAAGCCGGTAGAGGTGAGGCGCACCCGGTTACACTGCGCACAAAATTGGTGTGATAGCGCGCTGATAAACCCGATTTTCCCGGTGAAGCCGGGGAGGGAAAAATAACTGCAGGGGCCGTTGCCCACCGCGTGGTGACAGGGGGAGAGGGGGCCGTAGGCTTTTTCTAAAATGCCGCGGACGGCGGCCTCGTCGGGGTGGGGGATGGCGGAGCCCAAACCGATGGGCATCAGCTCGATAAACCGCACGTCCAGCTTTTTGTCTCGTGCCAGCCCGGCAAGCGGTGCCAGCTGACTGAGATTTTCCGCGGTGGGGACGCAGTTGACTTTCAGCTTCAGGGAGGGCTCCGATAGCACAGCCTCCAAGGCCTCCAAAACGGCGTTCAGTCCCGGTCTGCGGGTGATTTTTTCAAAAAGTGACGCATCCAGCGTGTCTAGGCTGAGATTTACGCCGTCCAGTCCCGCCGCCAGCAAACCCGGCAGCTGGTCCTTTAAGAGGATACCGTTGGTGGTGATGGACACCGTTTCAATGCCGGGGATGCCTTTCAGCAGGGCCACTAAACTTGCCAAGTGGGGGCGTACCAGCGGCTCCCCGCCGGTCAGTCGGATGTGGGCAACGCCCAACTGGGCGCAAAGCGCGGCGATATAGGTGATTTCCTCGTAGGATAAAATATCGCTGTGGGGGACAGGGGGGATGCCTTCCTCCGGCATACAGTAGATACAGCGCAGATTACAGCGGTCAGTGACCGAGATACGCAGATAGTTGATGCGGCGGCCGGTGCCGTCAAGGAGACAGTTACTGCCCATAGACAAATTCCCCCGATTTCCCGCCGGATTTGGAGACCAAATGGACGTCTTCCAGCACCATTTTTTTGTCGATGGCCTTGCACATATCGTAGATGGTTAAAAGGGCCACGGTGGCCCCGGTGAGGGCCTCCATCTCCACCCCGGTCTTGCCGTCAGTTTCGGCGGTGCAGGTGGCGGTAACGCCGGTTTCGGTCAGTTCAAAGTCCACCGCCACATGGGTAAGCCCCAGCGGGTGGCACAGAGGGATGAGTTCGCCGGTGCGTTTGGTAGCCAAAATTCCCGCCACACGGGCCACCCCCAGAACGTCCCCCTTTTTGGCGGTACCGTCTGTAATGGCGGCGATAATCTCACGGGAAAGGCGGATGGAGCCGGTGGCGATGGCCACACGGTGGGTGACGGCCTTGTCTGCCACATCCACCATGATGGCGTTGCCGGCGGCGTCAAAGTGAGTCAGTTCCACCGCTACACCCCCTTGCCGAAGGGGCAGATGGGATAGTGGCACACGGGGCAGCTCAGGCACAGACCGCCGTGGCCCAGTGCCGCCAGATGGCGGCGGGTAACGGTGACATCAGCCAGCAGTAGGGGGAGCACCAAATCGAAAACCGTGGCCTTGGCGTACATGACGCAGCCGGGAAGACCGCAGATGGGGGTGCCGTCCTCAAAATATCCCAAGAGGAACATGGCTCCCGGCAGTACCGGCGCGCCGTAGGAAATGATGTTAGCACCGCTCTGGCGAATGGCGGCGGGGGTGCGGTCGTCCGGGTCCACGCTCATGCCCCCGGTGCAGAGAATGAGGTCGGCACCCAGAGCCTTTGCCTTGCCGATTTCAGCGGCGATTCTGTCGGGATTATCCCCGCACACTACCTTATATATAGGAGATACGCCAAAGGCGGCTAATTTGCCCTCTACCACGGGGGTAAATTGGTCCTCAATCCGCCCGGAGAGCACCTCGCTGCCGGTGGTGAGAATGGCGGCGGTTTTCCGCTTGAAGGGCAGCAGTGCAAGCAGGGGCTCGGTTCCGGCGGCCTGTTCCGCCGCCTTCAGCTTGTCCTCAGACACCACCAGGGGAATCACCCGGGTGCCCGCCAGCTTGTCCCCCTTGTGGACGGCGGTACCTGTGTGCCGGGTGGCAATCATCACCTCGTCCTGACTGTTCACGGCCTCCAGTCGGGAAACATCCACTTGAAACAGCCCGTCACAGGCGGCGGAGAGCTCGATTTTGCCCTCTTTCACTGGGCTGTAAATCATATTTTCTGTTCCGCACAGGGCGGCCAGACGTTCCGCCGCCTCGTTTTCGTGGAGCATCCCCGGGGTTTTCTCCCAGACATACAGGTGCTCCTTGCCCATGGAGAGCAGGACGGGAATGTCCTCCTCGGTGACGATGTGGCCCTTGCGGAAGCGGGCGTCCTTGGTGACACCGGGGATAATCTGGGTCATATCGTGGCAGAGCACATGCCCCACGGCGTTTTCAGTTTCTACACACTTCATTTTCGGATGCTCCTGTCTCCCATTGAATTTCCATTTTTACTATGCTAACATATTATTCGCAAAAAGGCAATGAAAGGATGACAGGTATGGCGAAGGAACTCATTGTGGGTCGTTTCGCGCCAAGCCCCAGCGGTCGGATGCATCTGGGGAACGTGTTTACGGCATTTCTCGCTTACGCCTCCGCCAAAAGCCAAGGCGGAAAATTTCTCCTGCGGATAGAGGATTTGGACACAGTCCGCTGCAAGCGGGAATATGCGCAGCAATTAATGGATGATTTACACTGGCTGGGCATAGACTGGG
>JAVXKN010000079.1:0-6254 GCA_036647315.1 Oscillospiraceae bacterium
AGGTAGGCGTTTTGGTAGCGGTGCGGTGCTTTGCGGGCGTGGTGCTCCAGCCCCTTTTGGGGAGCTTTGCCGACCGGCACCCGAAAATCCCCTTAAAACTCATTGTGTCCCTCTCTCTGCTCCTCTCGTTTTTTGCCAGCCTCGCCCTCATGCTCCCCATGGGGATGCCGGGTACGGTGCTCCTGTTCGTTATTTTGGGGGGCTTTGAAATTTCTGCCTACCCGCTGATGGACTCCATGGCGGTGCAATTTATCAACGACGACGTGCCCATTCGGTACAGCCTGGGCCGTGGGCTGGGCTCCCTCTCCTACGCGTTTTGCTGCATCTTTTTAAGTCTGCAGGTGGGGCGGTTCGGCGTAGAAAGTACCCTCTACACCCACGCCGCTCTGGTGCTTTTCGAGATGCTGGTGGTTTTCTTTTTCCCCACTTTTCACCCCACAAAGCAAGCGGAGGCTGTCTTTGTGGCAAACCCCCAGTCGGTATTGTCACTCCTGCGCAGCAGTCCCCGGTTCACCCTCATGCTGGGGGGTGTTATGCTGGGCATGACGGCGGTGATCCCCCTGTCCAACTTTCTCATCAACATTATGGAGAGCCGGGGCGGTACTCCCACCAGCTTGGGCTACGGGCTCTTTTTAATGGCGGCCTTTGAGCTGCCCACGGCGTTTATCTTCCAACGGCTCTACCACAAGGCGGGCGCGGCAAATCTCTTGGTCATCAGTATGGTTTTCTGCACACTGAAGGCCGTGGTGCTGCTCCTCTCCGGCAATATGCTGGTGGTCATGCTGGCCCAGCCTTTGCAGATGCTGGGGTACGGGCTTTTTACCCCCGCCTCGGTGTTTTTTGTGAACGACACCGTCCCCCCTGACGATCGGGTGCTGGGCCAGACGCTGATGATGGTGGCCTCCAACGGCTTGGGCGGCGTGCTGAGCAGCTTTATCGCCGGCAAAACCCTGGATTTGGGCGGGCCCAACCTGATGCTCACCGTCCTCATCGGCTGCGGCATCGCCGCCACGGTGCTCTGCTTTGCGGCGGTTAAACTGAAGAACAAATAAAAAATCGGCGGTTGGAAAATTCCAACCGCCGATTTTATTTTCCTTAAAACAGTCCGGTAATCTTGCCGTTTTCGTCCACGTCAATATTCTCCGCCGCCGGGATTTTGGGGAGCCCCGGCATGGTCATAATATCACCGGTGAGCACCACTACGAAGCCCGCGCCGGCGGACACCTTGGCCTTGTGTACCGTCACACGGAAGCCGTGGGGCGCGCCCAGCTTGGCGGGGTCGTCGGAGAGGGAATACTGGGTTTTTGCCATGCAGACGGGGAGATTGCCGTAGCCCAGTTCCTCCAGTTTTGCCAGTTCCTTGGTGGCGGCGGGGCTAAAGTCCACGCCGTCCGCGCCGTAGATTTTCTGGGCGATGGTTTCAATTTTCTCTTTGAGGGGTTTTTCCAGCTCATAGGAGCATTGGAAGTGGTTTTCCTCCTGGTCTATCACACGGAGTACCTCTTGTGCCAGCTCCTGACCGCCCTTGCCACCCTTGGCCCACACCTCGCAGAGGGCCACGTTGACCCCGAATTTTCCGCAGGCAGTGCGGACGGCCTCCAGCTCTTTATCGGTGTCCGCCTCGAATCGGTTGATGGCTACCACGGCGGGGAGACCGTAGACGTTTTTCATATTTTCGATGTGCTTTAAGAGGTTGGGCAGGCCCTTTTCCAGCGCGGTCAGGTTCTCTTTGCCCAGCTCCGCCTTGGGGCAGCCGCCGTGGTGCTTTAACGCCCGGACCGTGGCCACAATGACTACCGCAGAGGGGGTTAAGCCCGCCGCGCGGCATTTAATATCCAAAAATTTCTCCGCGCCCAAGTCCGCGCCAAAGCCTGCCTCCGTCACCACATAGTCACCCAGTTTGAGGGCGGTATCCGTAGCGGAAACAGAGTTACAGCCGTGGGCGATGTTGGCGAAGGGGCCGCCGTGAATCAGCGTGGGGGTGTGCTCCAAAGTCTGCACCAGATTGGGGCGGAGGGCATCCTTCAAGAGGGCGGTCATGGCACCCTGAGCCTTCAAATCAGAGGCGTAAACCGGCTTATCTTCCCGGTTGTACGCCACCACCATGCGGCCCAGACGAGCCTTCAAATCCATCAAATCAGAGGAGAGGCACAGAACCGCCATAATCTCCGATGCCACGGTGATATCGTACCCGTCCTCACGGGGAACGCCGTTCATCCTGCCGCCCAGGCCGCAGGTGATATTGCGCAGCTGGCGGTCGTTCATGTCCACGCACCGCCGCCAAGTGATGCGGCGCACGTCGATATTCAGGGCATTGCCCTGCTGAATGTGGTTATCCAGCATGGCGGCTAAGAGGTTATTGGCGGCACCGATGGCGTGGAAGTCACCGGTAAAGTGCAGGTTAATGTCCTCCATGGGCACCACCTGGGCGTATCCGCCGCCGGCGGCACCGCCCTTGACACCGAACACAGGCCCCAGAGAGGGTTCCCGGAGGGCTAAGACGGTGCTTTTGCCCAGAGAGGACAGGCCGTCCGCCAGACCTACGCTCACCGTGGTTTTCCCCTCACCGGCGGGGGTGGGATTGATGGCGGTGACTAAAATCAGCTTGCCTTTGCGGGGGGTGTTCCGCAACGCTGCGGTGTCCAGCTTGGCCTTGTAGAAGCCGTACGGCTCTAGGAGTGCCTGGTCGATGCCCGCTTTTTTTGCGATGTCGTAGACGGGGAGCATTTCGGTAGCCTGGGCGATTTCAATGTCGGATTTCATCAAATCTCTCCTTTTTTATTCAGCCCTTTTATCAAAAAGGGCACACTACCAAAACAGTAGTGCGCCCAGACGGTCGGCTTCAAAATCCGTACTCCATGTGGTAACCCACTTCCGTCAGTCATACGGTAACTCTATTTATACCCAATTTTGGGGGATTTGTCAAGCCCCCCAACAGGTTTTTTACCCCCGGGCGATGTGGCGCACCGACTGGCCCTCCACCAGACGGAAGGGGACGGTGATGTGGGCGGCAGGACGGCCCGCAAGACCTTTCAGCAGCAGGGCCACGGCGGTTTCCGCCAGCGTGTCCACCGGCTGGTAGATGGTAGCCAGAGGCGGGGAAAAATAATCCGTCAGCTCTAAGCCGTCGTACCCCATGAGGGACATATCCTTGGGGATGGCGCGACCGCTCTCCCGAATGGCCCGGGCGGCACCCATCGCCATGGTGTCACTCATGGCTAAAACGGCGGTATAGTCGCTGTGGGCCAGAGCCACACCCATGGCCCGATAGGCATCCGACAGGGCGAATTGGGAGGTGTAATAGTCCTTTTCCGAAAAAGGCAGGCCGTGGCGGCGAAAGCTCTCCTGCACCCCCTCGTAGCGGCGGCGGATGGCGTTTTCGCTGTCGAGCACGCCCCCGATAACGGCGATGCGCCGGTGGCCCTTTTGGAGGAGAAAATCTGTGGCGGCACAGGCGGCGGCTCTGTCGTCCACGCTGACGGAGGAGACATTTTTCAGCTGCAGCCCTTGGGCACTCTGGGTGGCAAACACGCAGGGGACGGATAACGTCTCCAGCTGCCGCTTTTTCTCCACCGCGGTGCCCCCCAGGAAAATCACGCCCCGGACTTTACGCTCGGTGTGAATCCGGGTGGCGGCGGCTACCTCGTCCTCCCGCTCATCCACATAGTGGAGGAGAAATTGCAGTCCCGCCGCCTCAATGTGCTTTTGCAGCTTTTCCACCACGCTCATGAGGAACATATTGCGGGTGCCCCGCAAAATCACCGCCACATAGTCGGAGGTTTTCTGTTTGAGATGTCGGGCGGCATCGTTGGGGACATACCCCTGCTGCTCCACCACTGCCAGCACTTTTTTTCGGGTCTCCACCCCCACGTCCGGCCGGCCGTTCACCACCCGGGATACGGTACTGATAGCCACCCCCGAAAGGGCGGCAATCTCTTTAATTGTCAGCTTTTTATCCATCATTTTCTCTCCTTGACCCTCTGTTATCGGTATCGTTTCCACTCACACTCTACCATCATCCTGTACACATTGTCAATCTGGGTAAAAATATTTTTGTATAAGGTTGCCAAACAAATCGGATTGTGCTACAATTAGTGCAATCCATCCCAGAGTCGTTACTCCTCTACATATAATGGCTTTGAGGTAAAAAAAGGAGGAAAAACCCCGTCGGACCAACGGTGTGGCAGTGTGGAGACCTGTCACAAAGCCCCAAACGTTTTGCTCGTTTGGGACAAGAATCTCTTTGCGAATGCAGGGGATTCATGGTCAGTCAGTATGGCAACAGTCAAAATTACCGGGCTCAAGAAAACCTACGAAGGCAACGTCACCGCAGTGCACGATTTCAACCTGGAAATCAAGGACAAAGAATTTATCGTTTTAGTCGGCCCCTCCGGCTGCGGTAAATCCACCACCCTGCGCATGGTTGCAGGTCTGGAAGACATCACCGAGGGCGAGCTGCTCATCGGCGACAAAGTGATGAACGACGTGCCCCCCAAGGACCGCGACATCGCCATGGTTTTCCAGAACTACGCACTGTACCCCCACATGACCGTCTACGAGAACATGGCCTTCGCCCTGAAGCTGCGCAAGCTGCCCAAGGAAGAAATTGACAAGAAGGTCAAGGAAGCCGCCGAAATTCTCGACATTACTGAATACCTCCAGCGCAAGCCTAAGGCTCTGTCCGGCGGCCAGCGTCAGCGCGTAGCCATCGGCCGCGCCATCGTCCGTGACCCCCAGGTCTTCCTCATGGACGAACCCCTCTCCAACTTGGACGCAAAGCTCCGTAACCAGATGCGCGCCGAGATTATCAAACTCCGTCAGCGCATTGACACCACCTTTATCTACGTCACCCATGACCAGACCGAGGCCATGACCCTGGGCGACCGTATTGTCATCATGAAGGACGGCTTCATCATGCAGATTGGCACACCTCAGCAGGTGTTCAACCATCCCGCAAACCTCTTTGTGGCAAGCTTTATCGGCACGCCGCAAATGAACTTCTTTGACGCTAAGATTCAGAAGGGCGCGGGCGGCTTAGAGCTGGCAGTTGCCGGTGCCATCATGCCCATCGCCCCCGAACTTCAGACCAAGCTGGAGGCCAAGGGCATCACCGAGAAGGAAGTCACTCTGGGTGTCCGTCCCGAGCACATTGCCTTTGCGAAAGATGCGGGCCCCCACACCATCTCCGCCCACGTTGACGTGTCCGAGATGATGGGCAGTGAATTCCACCTCCACGTTGTGGCCGGCGACAAGGACGTGGTGCTCCGCGTCCAGACCACAGACCTGCCCGAGGATCAGCAGGGCGGCCTGACCTACGGCTCCGAGATTCACTTCACCTTCCCCGGCAACCTTGTCCACTTCTTCGACAAGGAGACCGAGCTGAATCTGCTGGCTGAGTAATTTCACAGGACGCAATAGCGATTACCAAAAAGTAATAAAAAAGCGTGGAAACCATCTGGTTTCCACGCTTTTTGTTATAACTCTTTCAGGGGGATAATCGCTTCAAAATCCGGCAGGACGCCGATTTTATCCGGAGTGTGGCCGGGCAGGCCGTAGATATCATGGCCCGGGAAGTGGTTCCCCTCCACCATGTCTACCCCGGTGGGGGTGACGGCCACGTCCCACCCCACATAGCGGACGGCGGGTTCCACCGCGGCGGCCTCCGCTACAAACTGCAGGACTTCCGCCCAGTTGGGCACCACGGTGCCTTGAAATTTGGTGCCGGTGGCGGGGTGGTTTTCGTAGAGATGGCCCAGTTTATCGAGGGCGGGCTGCAGAATGGTGCCGGTTTTTTTGTCCAGAGGCACCACCATGCCGCCGCTGTTGAAGTTGTCCACAGGCCGGGGGCCGTTCCCCACCCGAAGGTAGGCCTCCACCACCTGACCCTTGCCGTCCTTCAAAATGGTGGCGATGCGGACGGTGTTGATGGACCCGGGCCAGATTTTGTCCAACTCCGGGTGCTGTTTGATGCGCTCCTCGCAGAGGGTTTGGCCGTTTTTCTTGAGTTTTTCGTAGAGGGCGGGCCAGTCCGTCACCTCGGCGGTGATGATTTTTTCAATGTCTTGACCGTGGGTGCCGTCCTCCGGCTTCACGATGAAGTCCACAAGAACCTTGCCGAATTCCTCCAACTCTAGGGCTGTGGACATCTCCAAATTCAGCCACTTCCGATGGATAAAGGGGGCGAATTTTTGCAGAAATTCCGCCTTTTTGTCGAAGGAGTGCCAGCCGTCACGACTGTTGAGGGCGGCTACATA
>JAVXKN010000080.1:0-2295 GCA_036647315.1 Oscillospiraceae bacterium
CGGTGGTGCGGTCTGTGTCCGATGTGGCGGCAGGTGACACCTTAAACCTTACCATAGCGGACGGCGCGGTGACGTGCCAAGTCGCAAAAACCCATGAAAGGTTGGAGAACAATGGCTGAAAAGAAATTGAGTTTTGAAGACGCTATGGTGCGTTTGGAGGAAATTGTATCGCTGTTAGAGCGTGGCGAGGCACCGCTAGAGGAGTCCCTGTTGCTTTTTGAAGAGGGGGCCAAGCTGATGCGCCAGTGCTCCGGCCTTTTGGACAAAGCCGAGCAAAAGGTACTAAAGCTGACAAAGGGTGCCGACGGGACGCCGGTGATGAGTCCCTTTGATGGGGAGGAGTAATCATGGATTTTGCAGCACAGATGGCGGCAGATACAACGCTGGTTGAGGACTTTCTCGGAAATGCCTTTGCTGAACGCCCTGCCCATGCGGATATTTATAACGCCATGAATTACAGCCTTTTAGCGGGTGGGAAGCGTCTGCGGCCCATCCTGACGCTGGAGGTCTGTCGGATGTGCGGCGGCGACGTTGGGGATGCTATGCCCATGGCCTGCGCCGTGGAGATGATACATACCTATTCGCTGATACACGACGATTTGCCCTGCATGGACGATGATGATTTGCGCCGCGGCAGACCCACAAACCACAAGGTTTACGGCGAGGCAACGGCGATTTTGGCCGGTGACGGTCTGCTCACCGCCGCCTTTGAATTTGCCTTGGGACAGGGGAGCGGCATCCTGCCGGAACGCCGCGTAGCGGCTGCCGCGTGTCTTGCAAAGGCCGCCGGTGCCCGCGGCATGGTAGGCGGACAGGCACTGGACATGGCGGGTGAGGGCCGAGGTGTCACCCGGGCAGAGGTAGAGGAGCTTCAGCGACTGAAAACCGGCGCGCTCATCTGTGCCGCCGCCGAGATGGGCTGTATTGTAGCCGGCGGAACGGAGACCCAGCGCGCCGCTGTCAGAGAATACGCCCAAAAGCTGGGTCTGGCCTTTCAGGTGCGGGACGATATGCTGGATGTGGAGGGCAATTTAGATTCTCTGGGAAAACCCCTGGGTTCTGACGCCGCCAATGAAAAATCCACCTTTGTGTCCCTTTTAGGCTTGGAGGCCTGTCGGGACTATGTCGCCCAGCTCTCCAAAGAAGCGGTGGCGGCACTGGACCAATTTGCGCATCCTGAATTTTTACAGTGGCTTGCCACTGAAATGGCGGGGAGGATGAGATAACACATGAATTTAGTGCTGATACTTTCCTTCGCCGCATGGCTGATTGCCCAGGTAATGAAACTGCTGATAGACCTGGTGCGGACCCATAAGCTGGACTTCAGCATCCTCACCGGCAGCGGTGGAATGCCAAGTTCTCATTCCGCTGTGGTGTGTGCCTGTGCCGCCGCCGTGGGGATGGCAGAGGGATTGCACTCCGTCACCTTTGCCGTGGCTGTGGTGATCGCCTTTGTGGTGATGTACGATGCCGCCAACGTCCGCAAAGCGGCGGGAGAGCAAGCGAAAATTCTCAATTATATGATGAATCACTGGACGGAAATGCCCCCGGATTTGTTCGGCAAGCAGCTGCGTGAGCTTTTAGGACATACGCCGGTGCAGGTCATTGCCGGCGCGGCGTTGGGCGTAGCGGTGGGAGCATTTGGCTATATGATTTTCGGTTAAAAAGCGAAAAATGGAAAGGGGGACGAGTATCATCGATTCGTTTGAGAATTTAGATTTGAAAAACTGCAGCGATACGGAGGCAGAAGTGCTCTGCAACCGCTTGCGTTGCGCTTTAATTGACACCGTCTCCCGCACCGGCGGACACCTTGCCTCCAATCTGGGAGCCGTGGAACTGACGGTGGCTATCCACCGTGTTTTTGACCTAAAAAAAGACCGTTTGGTCTTTGACGTAGGCCATCAGTGTTACACGCATAAAATTTTAACGGGCCGCGGGGATGCCATGGAGACCATGCGTACTTTCGGGGGTCTGTCCGGCTTTCCAAAGCCCACGGAGAGCATTACAGACGCGTTTATTGCCGGTCACGCCTCCAATTCCGTGTCGGTGGCTCTGGGCATGGCGCGGGCACGCACCGTTTTGGGCGAGGATTATCGCGTTTTGGCACTGTTGGGGGACGGCGCGCTCACCGGCGGCCTTGCCTACGAGGGCCTTTCCGATGCCGGCCAGAGCGGGGAACCCATGATTGTCATTCTCAACGATAACGGTATGTCCATCACTAAGAGCGTGGGCGGTATTGCGGAGCATTTGGCGCACCAGCGTTTACGCCCCCAATATCTGCGTTTCAAAAAGGGC
>JAVXKN010000080.1:2305-6215 GCA_036647315.1 Oscillospiraceae bacterium
TGGAGGTCATTCCCTTCGGCGAACATATCTACAATTTCACCCATAAAATCAAAAAAGCGGTGAAGGAAACCCTCCTGCCCTGCAGTATGTTTGAGGATATGGGCTTTACCTATGTAGGCCCGGTGGACGGCCACGATGTCCGTCTGCTCACCCGGTTACTGCGCTATGTGAAGGAGGCCAACAGCGGCCCAGTCCTGCTCCACGTAAGGACTGTAAAGGGAAAAGGCTATACACCCGCTGAGGACAATCCCGACGCATTTCACGGCGTTGGAAAATTCTGCGTGGCGGATGGAAAGGCACTACACGCCCCACAGGAGAATTTTTCCGCCGTATTTGGTGACGCACTCTGTCAGCTTGCCAAGCAGGACACCCGTATCTGCGCCGTAACGGCAGCCATGCAGCAGGGCACAGGGCTGGACGAATTTTCCAAGCAGTTTCCCGCCCGGTTTTTCGATGTGGGCATCGCCGAGGGTCACGGCACAGCCATGTGTGCCGGCATGGCAAAACAGGGCGTTGTCCCGGTTTTTGCGGTCTATTCCACCTTCCTGCAGCGCAGCTACGATATGCTTCTCCACGATGTGGCCATTCAGCACCTCCATGTGGTTTTCGGCGTGGACAGAGCAGGTCTGGTGGGGGAGGACGGGGAAACGCACCACGGCATTTTCGATGTCTCTTATCTCAGCACCATTCCCGGCATGACGGTGCTGGCACCCGCCTCCTTTGCCGAACTGCACCAGATGCTGGCATATGCGGTGACGGACTGCACCGGCCCTGTGGCGGTGCGCTATCCCCGGGGCGGAGAGGGCGGCTATCAGGACGCAAACGGTTTGGATTCAGCGGCATTGCTGCGCACCGGCAGCGATATCACCCTCGTCACTTATGGAACGCTTATCAATTCCGTGTTAGAGGTTGCAGACCTGCTGGCGGCAGAAAATATCACAGCGGAAGTCCTAAAACTCAACCGGGTTGCACCCATTGACCTTGTCCCGATTTTAGCCTCCGTACAAAAGACGGGCCGCCTGTTGGTGGCGGAGGAGAGCATTGAGATGAACAGTGCCGGTCAGCGCGTCGCGGCGGGACTTGCCCAGGCGGGCTGTGTGCCAAAGACAGTGATTTTGCGCAGTGTGGGCACCGATTTTGTCACCCACGGCACAGTTGCCCAACTGCGTACGCTGTGCGGCTTAGATGTAAAATCGCTCTTTAGCGCGGCAAAGGAGGCCTGCAGTCATGAGTAAAATGCGGCTGGATGAACTGCTCTGCTGTCAGGGCTACGCCGAGGATTTGAAGAGCGCGGGCGCGATTATCATGTCGGGTAACGTCTTTATAAACGGTCAGCGGTCCGACAAGGCGGGTACCAAACTCCCGGAGGAAACCGTCCTGGATGTTCGGGGACAGGCCCTAAAATATGTGAGCAGTGGCGGCTTGAAACTGGAAAAAGCACTGGATACCTTTGGCATTGATTTAACCGGCAAAATCGCCATGGATGCCGGCGCGTCCACCGGCGGCTTTACCGACTGTATGCTCCAGCGTGGTGCCAAAAAGGTGTACGCCGTAGACGTGGGGTATGGACAGCTGGCTTGGAGCATCCGCACCGACCCACGGGTGGTGTGCATGGAGCGCACAAACGTGCGGTACTTAACCAACGAGCATGTGGCGGAATTTTTGGATTTTGTCACCATCGACGTGTCGTTTATCTCGCTGAAAACCGTGCTACCGCCTCTGCGGGCCTTGTTGCGGGACACCGGAGAAATCGCCTGTCTTGTCAAGCCCCAGTTTGAGGCGGAGCGTGAAAAAGTGGGTAAAAAAGGCGTTGTCCGTGACCCGGCAGTCCACTTAGAGGTGCTGGAACAGTTTTTGAAAAACGCTGAGCATTGCGGTTTTACCGTCAAGAATATGACCTTTTCTCCGATTCGAGGCCCGGAGGGGAACATTGAGTATTTGGGTCATCTCTCCGTTGTGGAGGGAACCCCTTGGAGCGGAGATTTGGCGGAGCTGGTAGCCGCATCCCACGCAAAATTGGAGGGCAAGGCAAAATGAGAGTAGTATTAAGTCCAAACCCTTATAGGGATAAGGGTCTGAAAGCGGCACAGGCCGCAAAAAAGATTTTGGAAAACAGCGGCATCCAAACAGTGCTCTGTTTGCCATTCCCTGTGGATGGCGGTGCCCATGTGGAACTGCCTAAGCACCTGAAATTTGCCAACATGGAACAGGAGCTTTCCCATGCCGATATGCTTGTCTGCTTCGGCGGTGACGGCACCATTCTTCATGCGGCAAAGGATGCAAACGCCTATAAGGTACCCATTTTGGGTGTCAATATGGGGTCTGTGGGCTTTATGGCGGAGTTGGAATACAGCGAACTGTCCCAACTGGCGAACCTTGCCACCGGCAAGTTTACCATGGAAAAACGCATGATGTTGGACGTGAAGGCCTATCACGACGGCAAGGTAATCTACGAGGATTTGGCACTCAATGATGCCGTCATTACCAAGGGTGCGGTGGCACGGGTGCTGGATTTGGTGGTATTTGGCGATGGGGTTTTAATCTCCGACTTTTCCGGCGACGGCGTGATTGTCTCTACACCCACCGGCTCCACGGCCTATTCCATGTCCGCCGGCGGCCCCATTGTGGAACCGACGGCGCAAAATATCATCTTTACCCCCATCTGCGCCCACGCGCTCCACGCCCGTTCCTTTGTGCTGGACCACCAGAGGTTGGTGACGGTGCGGACCCTGCGGCAGTCTCGAAAGCTGGCCTATCTCTCGGTGGATGGCGGCAAAGCCGTCAAGCTGTCCGCGGGCGATTTTGTGGAGATGCGCCAGTCTGAATCTTTCACCCAGCTAGTCAAACTCAATGGTCGCAGCTTTTACGATATCATCAACCAAAAATTGGGAAAGGCGTGAGGAAATGAAGGGAACACGGCAGTCCGAAATTTTGCGTATTGTAGAGGAGCAGACGGTTGAAACCCAGGAGCAACTGCTCTCCGAGCTGAAAAAATGTGGCGTGGATTCCACCCAAGCTACGATTTCCCGGGATATTAAGCAGCTTCATCTGATTAAAGAACTGACAGGGACAGGGGCCTACAAGTATGTGGTTTCCAATCAAAAAAAGTCTCTGAACTTTGCCAGTAGACTGAAAACCATTTTCCGTGAGGGCGTGATGTCCTTCGATATGGCACAAAATATCGTGGTGATTAACACCATGCCCGGCCTTGCCTCTGCCGCCTGCGCCGCGCTGGACAGTATGGATATTCCCAACATGGTGGGCAGTCTGGCAGGCGACGATACTGCATTTGTGGTGATGCGGGACAACCGCTCCGCCGCCGAATTTTGCGAGGAAATCACCCGCTTATTGAACTAACTGAGGAGGTGCCGTGATGCTCTCACTCCTTCATATTGAAAATATTGCGGTCATTGAATCGGCGGACATCGCGTTCGACGGTGGTTTTAACGCCCTCACCGGCGAAACCGGTGCCGGTAAATCCATTGTGGTGGATGCCATCGGTGCTGTTATCGGGGAGCGCACTAGCCGCGACTTAATCCGCACAGGCGCGAAATCCGCCAGGGTAGAGGCGGTTTTTAACAATGTGCGCCCGCTGCCTTGGTTTGCGGAAAACGGCTTCGAGCCGGACGAAAACGGTGAACTGCTCCTCCGCCGAGAAATTCAGGCGGACGGCAAAAATATCTGTCGGGTGGGCGGTCAGCTACTGACGGTGTCACAGCTAAAAACCCTTGGGGCACAGCTGATTAACATCCACGGCCAGCACGACGGTCAGCAGCTTTTGGACGAGCGGTGCCATCTCTCCTACCTAGACCGTTTCGGCGATTTGGAGGACACTGTGGCGGAGTTTCGCAGTGCCTTTTCCGCCATGAACACTCTGCGCCGTGAGATTGCGTCACTGCAGATGGATGAG